>JBDKUU010000704.1:0-13319 GCA_039679525.1 Phycisphaerales bacterium
GGCGGTGGTCGTGCTGGCGTTCGATCCGCAGAAGACCGCGGACCTGAGCGCCTGGGCCAACCCCGAGTGGAAGGCCCTCGATGGCGGCGTCATGCAGTGCGCCCCCGGCAAGGGAGCCAACCGGACCAAGCAGCAGTTCGGCGACATCAAGCACCTGCACATCGAGTTCAAGCTGCCCCTGGAGCCGCTCGCACGCGGGCAGGGCCGGGCCAACAGCGGCGTGTATCTGGCGGACAATTACGAGGTCCAGGTGTTGGACTCGTTCGGGCTGACGCACACGTCCGGCGATTGCGGCGGGCTCTACAACATCGCCCGCGCGACGGTCAACGCGTGCCTGCCGCCGGAAGTCTGGCAGACGTACGACATCACGTTCCGGGCCCCCCGGCTGGATGAATCGGGCAAGGTGAAGGAACTGCCCCGGGTCACGGTGCTCCACAACGGCGTGAAGATCCACGACAACGTCGAAATCCCCCTGGATAACCATCGGGCCAAGGGTCCGCTCCAACTCCAGGATCACGGCCACCCGATCCAGTTCCGAAACATCTGGGTCGTCGAGTAGCGGCGACCACGCCCCATTCGTCCTATGAGTCCCATAAGTCTTATTCTATGGGACTCATAGGACAGATAGGACTTATCATCACAGCCCCTCGTATCCTTCCATCATCGCGATGCCCTTGTACGCGGCCTGGCGGACGTCGTGGTCGTCGTCCTCGGCGTACGCTCGCTTCAGGGCGGGCAGGGTCTTCGGGTCTTTCAGGCGACTGAACAACTCCGCAACCACCTTGCGGACCTCCGGATTGCGGTCATCGGCAAGGCGATCCTGCAACGCGGTCCTGACCCTGTCTTCGCGGGCAAACGGCTCGAGGTCGTCCACAGCCTGGATTCGGCTCTCGATGTCGCCGATCTTGAGCACCTTGAGCGCCTCGTTTCGCGTTTGCTGCTGCTTTTCGGACAGCGGGTCGACCTTCGCGACAGGCGGAGCCGGCGGGGCAGGCGGAGTCGGTCGAGCCTCCTGGACAATGACTCGCTCGTGCACTACCGGCGGCGGGACAACGACCACCGGATACGGATCATACCAGGGATCGTACCACGGGTCATACCAATAAGAAGGCCCTACGTACACGCCGCCGTACCAGCCGGGATGATGATGGTAGTGGTGATGATGGCCGAAGCTGGTCCCGATTCCGATGCCGACGCTCACACGAGCCGAGGCCGTGCCTGACATCAGGATCGTAAGGCATGCCAACGCCAGGATGACAACCCCAAACTGTACTCTGTTCACACGCATCCGAGTCAACCTACCTTTCATGCCGCCTCAATGCTAATACGTTCGACCTGCACGAACGGGTCACGGACCCGCGCGAACAAACCGCGGCACGGCGACCATTATACCCCTTTCGGGGGAGAAGTCCAGATGCCCTGCGTGCCTCGTTTGTGGACTACTCTTTCACATCAAGGCACCAAAGGGCGTCGTGGTAACGGAAATAGACTCGGCCGTCGAGCACAACCGGGTGGGCCCAGGCGTCGTGGACGCGGTCGGCGGTCAGTTGGAAGCGGCCGACAATTTCGAGGCTGTTCGGGCCGGGCTTGAGCAGGGCGGCTGTGCCTTGCTCGTCGAGTACGTAGAGCCTGCTGTCGGCGTAGATCGCGGCTCCGGTAGTCAGGTACTTCTGCTCGCAGGTGGTTTCGCCGGTCTTCCAGTCGATGCCGAGCCATGACTTCACGTCGCGATAGCCCGAGGCGAAAAGCCTGCCGTCCACGAGCACGCCGCAACCGGTCACGGCGGCGATCGGAGAGGACCACGCGTGCTCGGCAGTCATGCCTTGGGGGCCCGAACCCAGGCGGTAGAGCCGGCCGTGCTCGGAATAGGGGGTCATGAAGAACACGCAGCCCGCGCCGTAGATCGGCGTCGAGACGTTGACGCCGTGCGGGTTGTTCAGCGGAACCGTCCAGAGGAGCCTGCCTGTGTCGGCGTCGACGCCGAAGCCATGGGCCGAGGAGCTGTTGGCGATGATCTGCCGGCCTCCCCAGCGGAACAGGATCGGCGAGGAGTGCGACGCGCGATCCTCGCCAAGCGGCGGAGTCGTCCAAATCGTCTCGCCCGTCCGTTTGTCCAAAGCGGCCATCAAAGCCTTCTCGCCTCCCGGCGTAACGATCAGTCGCGGGCCGTCGATCAGCAGGCACTCGCTGAGAGCCCAGGTGATGTTCTTGCCTTTGAATCTGTCGAGGATGTCGACCGCCCAAATCTCGCGACCGGATGCGGCGTCGAGACAGACCACGCGGCCGCGGGCATTGAGGTTGTACACGCGGCCTTTTGAATAGACGCAGCAGGCCCTCGCTCCGGGGTAAGGGTTCTTCCAGGCACGGCCGTTCTTCGTCTGCCACTGGACGGCGCCGGCGCGATCGAGGGCGAAGATGACCAGATCCTCGCCGACGTCGCCCGTGATGTAGATCCGCTCGTCGACGAGGATCGGCGAGGACCAGCCTTTGCCCAGGCCGTCCGCTTTCCAGAGCAGCTTCGGCCCATCCTGCGGCCAGCTTTGCAGCAGGCCTTTTTCCTCAGAGATGCCGTCGCGCCGCGGCCCACGCCACTGCGGCCAACCCGGCTCCGGCGACGCGATCAGGCCATCGGCGGGGATCTGGGCGAAAACCCCGCCGGCAGGCGACAACAGCAGACAGAACGCCAAGCCCAGGATCGACTTTGCGGACCGATTTCTCATGCGAGTCCATCTCCTTCGATGGTGTGAGGTACGCGATTTGTAGGGTGGGTTCTCAACCCATGCGTTCCCGGCATCGAATCGTCCTTGACGCGTGGGTTGAGAACCCACCCTACATGAGCCCATCCGGTTTCATCATAACACGCGGACAAATGAGGGCAACGGCTCGCGTCAGGGATCTTCGATGAACTGGTCGCCGACGACCTCGATTCTGCACTTGGGGATGGCCGTGAGGAACTGGCCGCCGTAGCGTTTCGTGACGACCCGGCTGTCGAGGATCACCACGATGCCGGTGTCGGTCTTGCTGCGGATCAGGCGGCCGAAGCCCTGCTTGAACTTGATGATGGCCGAGGGGAGCTGGTAGTCGTTGAACGGATTGCCGCCTTGCTCGCGGATCTGTTCGAGCCGCCCGGCCAGGAGCGGCTGATCGGGCACCGCGAACGGCAGCCGGACGATGATCACGTTGGAGAGGGCTTCGCCGGGGACGTCGACGCCTTGCCAGAAACTGTCGGTGCCGAAGAGGACGCAGCGATCGTTGCTCTTGAAATGGGCGATCATCGCGCTGCGGTCCATCTCCGCCCCCTGGCGGAGCAGCGTGAAACTGTTCTCTTCGAGCCAGCCTGCGATCTGGTCGGCGATGTTGTCGAGCATCTGGTAGCTGGTGAACAGGACGAAGGCCCGGCCCTGGGTTCTCTGCACGTACTTCTTGATCGCATCGGCGGCCGCCGCGATGAACCCCGGCTCATTCGGGTTCGGCATGTTCCTCTCGACGTAGAGCGTGACCTGCCGCTCGTAGTCGAACGGCGAGTCGAGCCGCAGACTGTCGAAATCCTTCAGTCCGATCCGGCCGGCGAAGAATTCGAAACCGTCGTTGACGCCCGTGCTGAGAGTCGCGCTGGTGAAGATCACGGAGGTGTACTTCTCGAGCAGGCATCGCTGGACATCGGGCCCGACGTTCAAAGGGGCCGCCCGCAGCCGGATTGTCCGGTTCGCTTTGCCCTCGGCCTCGACCCAGTAGATGCGGTCGGCCTGCTCCTGCGACAGGAAGCTGTCCAGGTCAGACAGCAGGCCCTCGCAATGATCCATCGAGCGGTCGATCTCGCCCTGTTTGTCCGAGTCCTCGGTTGCCTTGCTCAGCTTGCCCAGTTCCTTGCGCAGCTCCTTGAGATGCGAGGAGAGCGTGTCGGTGACGAATCGGGCGGGGCACTTGCCGTTGGTCCTGTTCTTCTCGGCGTCGTACCAGGCCTGGACCTTCCGGAAGAAATCGTTCGCGACGTCGCTGGCTTCGCTGACGAGCTTGAGAAGGTCGTCGCCGTCGCTGTGCGTCAGCAGGCCGTGATGCGTCCGAGGGTTGTACAATTCGTCGAACAGGTACTTGGCCCGATGATTGGTGATGTCGACGCCGAAATGCTCCTCGGCGGCGCGTTCCAAGTTGTGGGCCTCGTCCAGGACGATCGTCTTATAGTCGGGCAGCAGGCCCACCCCTTGCTCCTTGAGAGTCAGATCGCTCAGCAGCAGGGCGTGGTTGGCGACAACGAGGTCGGCCTCGTCCCATTTCTTCCTCGCCTGGGCGTAGAAGCAGCCGGAGTAGTGGTGGCATTTGCGTCCGCGGCAGTTGCCGTGCTCGCTGCGGACCTTGTCCCACGCCGCCCGGCTGGGCAGGAACGGCAGACTGCTGAGCGATCCGTCTGCGGTGGTCATAGACCACAGGCGGATGGCGTCGAGCTCGTTCGAAGTGGGCCCGAAGAGCGACCGCTGCATCCGATAGGCGAAGTCGAGCCTGCGTTTGCAGAGATAATTGCCCCGGCCCTTGGCGAGGACCGCGATGAACGACTGGGGCAGGCAGTTCTGCAGGAAGGGAACGTCCTTGTGGCTGAGCTGCTCCTGGAGCGTGATCGTGAACGTGCTGACGACGGCCTTCTGCCCGGCCTCGCAGAGGTGCTGAATGACCGGGACCAGGTAGGCGAAGCTCTTGCCGACGCCGGTGCCGGCCTCGACGGCCAAATGCCGCCCATCGGCGAACGCCTTCTGAATGGCGCAGGCCATCTCCACCTGCTGCGGGCGGGCTTCAAAGCCCGGCATCGCCTGGGCGATCGGTCCCTGCGGACCCCAGAACTCCAGTGCATCGGCAGTACGTTTATCCTGTATCACCTGAGACCTCGAACCGTGGAAACACTGGATAATATCGGATGATCCTCTTTTCCGCAAGCTCGGCCCGAAACAGAACGACCCGAGACCCGGGGTGCACGGCTGTAACTGCGCGAGCGTCACGAGTCAGTTGCATTCGCGGCGTGCGTTTATCGCTTTGGAGGCTCCCAGCAGAAGCCCGCTACCAAGCGGCTTGCACGCGATCCAGCGGATTCACAGCTTTAGCATCGCCCGCGAATGTCCGCCCCGATTTCGGCCGGACCTGCGGACGGGCCCCCCTGGCGAAGCCTTCCTGCTGGAAGCCCGAAAAGCGAAAAACGCGTCCCGGGACCTTACGACAAGACTGGGTTCGCAAGTCTTCGTTCGGAGTCCGCCGGCGTGGCTGGCTCCTCCTTCCAACGTCTTCGAGATTTCGGTTGGCGGACGGACCATTTTGACCCGCGTAAACGCGGAACTCCGACACGTCCGACTGCGCATGACGACAGGACTTGGGTTCGCGAGTCTTCGTTCGAAGTTCCGCGGGCTCTGGCGACCGCGGTCGCGACTGCGGACATGCGCCCTGCACCCACTATATGCCAACGAACGCGATCTTTCTTGACAGGCCGCGTCCTGCCAATACCATGGCGTCAAACAACCTTGATTTGTGGAGGTCCGATATGAAGCACGGGATGACGTGGTTGGTCGGTGCGCTCCTTGTGGGAGCGGCGTTGATGGCGGATGCCTGGGGGCAGGATGGGGCTCTTGCGCCGGAAGCGGTCCAGAAGATCCGCAGCGAGTTCAGGATGGACGCCAACGCCAAGGCGATGCGCAACGCTCTGACCAGCACCGGTCTCAAGGAAATCTCCGAGAACCGCGAGATCCTGGCCGACCACGAGAGCAAGTTCAGCCACAAGATCAAGACCAACGGCATCAGCAATCAGAAGTCCAGCGGACGCTGCTGGATGTTCGCGGGCTTCAACATGATCAAGCCCGTCCTGATGAACAAGGCGGAGGTCGACAGCTTCGAGTTCTCGCAGATCTACCTGCAGTTCTGGGACAAGATGGAGAAGGCCAACAAGTTCCTCGAGTGCATGATCGACTTCCGCGACCGCGACATCATGGACCGCGACGTCGTGTTCCTGCTTCAGGACCCCTGCCCGGACGGCGGGTATTTCGAGAACTTCGCGGACCTCGTGGGCAAGTACGGCGTCGTGCCCAAGGAAGTCATGGTCGAGACCGCCAGCTCAGAGAACACGGGCACGATGAACCGCATGCTCGGACGGCTCCTGCGAAAGCACGCCGCGGAGCTTCGCGAGATCTACAAGGAGACCGGCTCGATCAAGCAGATGCGGCTGGCCAAGGACCGCATGATGGCCGAGGTGTATCGCATGCTCGTCCTCAACATGGGCGAGCCCCCGGTCGAGTTCACGTGGCGGTACAAGGTGAAAGACAAGAAGGACGAGGACAAGGCCAAGGACGCGGAGAAGAAAGAAGGCGAGTCCGCCGAGAAGGCCGCCGACGCCAACGACGCCGACAGCAAGGCGGACAAGAAGAAGGATGATTACGAGGTCCAGCAGAAGTGGAGCGAGCCCCGCACGTTCACGCCCAAGTCGTTCTACGACGAGTTCGTCGGGCTCGACCTTCGCCAGTTCGTCAACATCGGCGACGATCCGATCCGGCCCAAGGGCAAGCACTACGAAATCAACCTGACGAACAATCTCTACGACGGGCGGAACATGAACTACGCCAACGTCGACATCCAGGCGGTCAAGGACCTCGTGATCCGCGTGCTCCTGGACAACAAGGCCGTATGTTTCGACGCCGACGTGTCGCCCGACCAGGACAGCGGCAAGGGCATCATGGCCCGAAATCTGTATGATTACGAGTCCGTCTATGGACTCGAACTCGATCTGAACAAGTGCGAGCGCCTGAGCTACCGCGACGGTTCGATCAATCACGGCATGGCCTTCATCGGCGTGGACCTCCGCGAGGGCAAGCCGGTCAAGTGGCTGGTCGAGAACAGTTGGGGCTCCGATCGCGGCAGCAGCGGACTCTGGACCATGTACGACGATTGGTTCGACGACAACGTCTACAAGATCATCGTGCACCGCGACTACGTGCCGCAGGAAATCCTGGACATCCTCGATCAGCCGGCCGAGAAACTGCCCGTCTGGGACCCGATGTGGTGACCCGAGCGGCGATGCGCGCCGGCGGTGGATCCCAGGGTTGATCTACCGGCCGCGCGGAGCGCTATTGGTCCGGGCCCGGGTGCTGCCGGATGAACTGCTGCCGAGCCCTGGGATGCCTGCGCCATAGGTGTTTCCGGGCATCGAGGGGATTCCCATGCCGTACCCTATCGGAGAGAACCGGTAGTTCGCCGGCGGGGCGGTCAGGTCGCTGATGTCGTAGACTCGCGTGATTGGCCTGGCCGCAGGGAGAGCCGACACCGTTCCGATGGTGATGACGCCGCCGCCGACGACGTAGCCGACTCTGTCGGCCGCCCCGGCCGAAAGCGAGAGCACCAGCGCGTCCAGGTACTGTCCGACGCGGAGCCGGGGGAGACCGTCGATGCCGATCGGCGTGTCCTGGTAGATCCCCGCGCCGTCGAGGCTTCTCCAGAGCACGACGATGTTCAGGGGCGGCGTGGTGCAGTTGCGAAGGATGTCGATGGCTTCGCTCAACGGCATCTGCGGCGTGAACGAGGCGGGCGTCCGGACGCCGGGCCGCAAGGAGGAGTTTTGAGGGGACGGCGTCGCGGATCGAACTGCGACGTCTTTCTTCGCGGCGGAGGTCTTCGGGGCGACTGGTGCCCTCGGCTCGGCGGCCCGAGCCGCAGCGGGCGGAATCGCCATGATCGTCATCGCGACCAGCGTCCTTAGGACAGTTGCATGTGAGAGTTCCCTGCTCATCCTCGTTCTCCCTGTTCGCTTTTCGAGCGACAAGCACCTTCACGTCCGGCAGAGAAGAACTCTGTCGAAGATCACACCATTAGACCACAACAGCGTTCGGGACATCAAATGGAAAAAGGTCGGGCGGATTTCAAGCCCCTGCGTTCGGGGCGGGGTGGCCGGTCTTTGGCGGCAGATTCCAATGATCCATGTCCGGGCAAGGCGGCGACGAGCGGAGTGCTCGGAGCTTGTCGATGGCCTCCTTGCAGGGGCAAGACCAAGCGTCCAAGAGCGGGGGCGCTGCCCCCGGCCCCCCGGGATTTTGCGCTTTCGGCCAGAGGCATGATAGACAAGATGGCGACTTCGCCAGGACAGCGGGATCGTCCAGACCGCGGAACCGGGCTCTGCCGGGATCATGCTTCCTGCAAGAGCGAAAGAGGGATCCCAAAGGCCATGCATCGCGTTTGGGAACCCAATCTCCCTCACACGTCCGCAGCGGGTGTGTGAGGCTCGCCGGAGATATGTAGAACGGCGAGGGCTTTGATCCGGACCCCGAGATTCACCGCTTTGGGCCAGCAGCATGGTAGAGGCGCATGGAAAAGGGGACATTCTACTTTTTGGGTCCCGCATCTCCCCTGGACCGATAGGGAACGGCTGCTCTTGTTCGGGGATGCAACGCGGCGATTATTTCGTGACCGACTTCAGGGGCAGCATCTCTTCCGATTTCTGCAGGGAGTCCGCCTTTGCGGTGATCGCATGCGGGGCCCGCTTGATGTCGTCGAGAGTCCGGCTGGCGGCGGCCACGACCTTCTCGTTGGACTCCTGGGCGACGATTCGCTCCAGCAGGGCGACCGTTTCTTCGCTCGGGTAGTTCCTCAGGGCCTCGATGGCGGCGGTCCGGCCGTACTCGGCCGAAACCTCTTTGTTGCCCGCGGCCGCGTAGAGAAGCTGGCTCTGAGCTTCCGGATTGCTGATCCGCGTGATGGCGTTGTAGATGTCCGAGCCTTCGCCCGGCGTCGCCGCTTCGAGCCTCTTCATGAGGTGGCTGAGGCACTGGGCGTCGCCCACGTTCGCCAGAGCGTCCACGGCGGCCTTTTGCAGGCTGTCCTGGGGCGCCGACGTGATGTCGCCGGCCAGCGACAGCAGGGCGTCCGTTGCACCGGGGGATTGGATGTTTCTGACCAACTGGGCCAGGCGTTCGGTCTCGGCCTCGGTCGTCGCAGCCTCGTAGCGGGCGACGATCTCGTCGAGCACGGGCGTATCGGCCATCCTGGCCAGCGCGACGCTGGCGGCCCTTGCCACCGTTGCGTCGCCGGTCTGCGTCATGGTGTCGAGCAGCACCGGCCAACTGTCATGATTCGTGATGGCTGAGAGTCGCCGGCCAAGCTCCTCCTTGTACGCCCCTTCCTTGGTTTGCGCGAGGGTATCGAGCAGGGCGCTGGCCGCCATCGGAGTGCCGATCCTGGCGAGGGCCTCGGCCGCCCAGAGCCCGGCGTCGCCGCCTTGGTTCACAAGATCGTTGAGATTGACGACGGCCAGGTCCCCCAGGGCTACGAGTTCGCTGAGGCACTGCTTGATTCGGGTGTGATCCTTGTCTTCGACCGCCAGGCACAGCAGGGCCACGATCTTGTCGGCCCCCTGCAACTGATCGATGGCGGCCATGCGATCGGTTCGGCCGGTTGCGGGGGAGTGTTCGGCCTTCTCTGCGTTTCGAGCCGTCTGCATCGAGGGGTCGCTCGCGGCGGTCGCTGCGCCGGATTCCTCCGGTGGGACGACCGATTTCGCCGGCTGGGCGGTACGGCCATCGACTGTGGTCGCGGCCGACACGGCTTTCTCGCTGCGATCTCCGGCAAGGGTCTGTCGCTGGGCCGCACGGCGGCCGGAAGGTCCCGGCCATTCTTTGCGGATGGAGTCGTTGACGAGATAGAGCACCGCCAACGCAGCCAAAATGCACGCAGGATAGAGCAGCAGCGCCGGATCCAGCCGCACCCGGCTCTTGGACGCAAGAGCCGTCGTCGGCTCCTGTGATTCCTTCCGTTTCTTCGACGAAGCGATTCTCATAGCGATCTCACAAAGCTGATGCCGGATGGCCCGACCTTGCGGCCGGGCCATCCGGGAAGATACGATTCAGGATTCGATGATTCTCATCAGGGTTTGCCGTAGGTTCCCTGGCGAATGCGATCGATTTCCGCGGCGGTCAGAATGTCCTTGAACACCACCATCTCATCCATCTGTCCGTTGAAGGGCCAGTTCAGATCGGGGATGTTGCCCACGTAGACGGGGCCGTCGCCGAGAGAAATATTCATCAGCGCGGTTCCTGTCTTCTCGACGACGCTGCTGCCGTCCCAGATACGGATGCGATAGGTCCTATCGCTGTCGCGGTACGTGACGCCCAGGTGATACCATGTGCCTTCGACGAGCTCGACATCCGTGAACTGAATCCAGGAGGCCTCGATGCCGCCGTTGTGGCCGATCATCAGCCACACGTTCACCTTGCCCTTCTGGTCGCGAGCCGCGCCGATGGCGAAGGTCCTCTGGTTCGCCGCCTCTGCGAACTTGGTGAACATGCCCACATACTGGTACGGGTCCGGCAGCGAGTCCATGCGGAACCACGTGCAGACGGAGATGTTCTTGTTCGCCGTTCCGTTCTTGAGCGGGAAGTTCGCGGCGAGGTTGGCGTCGGCGATCGTGAGGTAGTCGAGCTCGCTGGCCACGAGGGAGGCCGAACTGCTGTTCTCCTGCTTCTGCACGGTGTCGGCCGTCACGCCGTGGTTCTGCAGGTTGTTGGTCCCGATGCTGTCGACCGTCAGCTTGCCGGACTCGAATCGCCACAGGGCGACGCAGTTCGGATCCACGGCGAAGTTGTTGCCGACCAGCGTGGTGCTGTAGGTCGCCTTGAGAGTCACGTTGGCGTAGGTCTGATAGCCGCGCATCATGACATACCAGGTGGCAGCGGCGGGATTCGCGACCTCGACGGTCTCGTTGTTGCCGATGAGGTACGGCCGGTAGTCGTAGCTCGCCACTGTGGGCTTGGAGCCCTTGCGGACGTAGAGATCCACGTCGCCGGTGCCGCCGGACATCTCAACCTTGAGCAGATCCTGGCCGGCGGGCACGTCGATCTTGAAGAACTTCTCGCTGCCCGATGCGCCCGACAAGCCAGTGACTGCGACGCCGCTTTGCAGCGCCGTGACCTGCTCGGGAACCGGGGTGTACGTCGCCTTCAGGGTCAGGCTGGCGTAGGCCACGTAGGCCTTGAGCATGACGTAGTACGTCGCGGCCGACGGGTTGTCGATCGTGACGGTCTCGTTGTTGCCGATCAGGTACGGGCGGTAGTCCCACTCGGTCGCGCTGGGCTTGGAGCCCTTGCGGACGTAGAGGTCCACGTCGCCGGTGCCGCCGGCCGTCGCGATCTCGAGCTTGGCCTGGCCGGCCGGCACGACGATCTTGTAGAACTTCTCGCTGCCGGCGTCGCCCGTCAGACCCGTGACGGTCACGCCGTTCTGCAGGGTGACGACCTCGTCGGGAACCGTGCCGCCGCCGTAGGTGGCCAGCAGCGTGATGCCGGAGAAGGCCTGGTAGCCGCGGATCATGACGAACCAGGTGCCCGCGGCGGGGTTGTTCACGGTGACGGACTCATCGTTGCCCTGGAGGTACGGCCGGTAGTCGTATTCCGCGGTCGTCGGCTGGGAGCCTCTGCGGACGTACAGGTCGGCGTCGCCCGTGCCGCCGGACATCGCGATTTCCAGCTTGGTCTGGCCGGCGGGCACTTCGATCTTGTAGTACTTGGCGCCGCCCTGGCTGCCGGAGATGTCCTTGACGGCCACGCCGTTGTTCAGCACGACGACCGTGTTGCTGACGGAGTAGTCCGCCAAGAGGGTCACGCCGGCATAGGCCGCGGTGCCCCGGACCATGACGTACCAGGTGCCCGGAACGGTGCTGCCGCCGATGCTGACGCTCTCGGTGTTGTTCGCCTGAATCGGGCGATAGTCCCAACTGGAGGTCGTCGGCTTGCTTCCCTTCTTGATATAGAGGTCGGCATTGCCGGTGCCGCCGGACATGCTGAACAGGAGGGTGTCCTGTCCGGCGGGCACGACGATGCGGTATAAGGTCTCGCTGTTCTTGGCGCCGGCCAGGTCTTTCACCGGCACGCCGTCCTGGAGCAGGAGCACGTCGCTGTAGGTTGCCTTGAGGCTCACGCCGGTGTAGGCGGCGTAGCCGCGGACCAGGATGTACCAGGTTCCGGCGACGGGGTTGTTCACGGCGACCGATTCCTCGCTGTTGGCCATCGCGGGACGATAGTCATAGTCGGTCGTGGTGGGACGAGAGCCGTACTTGACATAGAGGTCGGCGTCGCCCGTGCCGCTGGCGCCGCCCGACATTGCGATTTCGAGGCTTGTTTGGCCGGCGGGCACTTCGATGCGATAGATCTTCTCACTGTTCTCGGCGCCGGACAGACCGGTCACGGCCACGCCGTTTTGCAGTTCGGTGCCGGCGGCGCCGCCGAAACTGGCCTGCAGCGTGATTCCGGAGAACGCGTTGTATCCGCGGATCATGATGTACCAGGTCGCGGCGGCGGGGCTGTTCACGCTTACGGATTCATCGTTGCCGAAGAGGTACGGCCGGTAGTCGTAGCTGGACGTCGTGGGCATGGCGCCTTTCTTGACGTACAGGTCGGCGTCGCCGGTGCCGCCGGACATGATGATCTCCAGCTTCGTCTGGCCGGCGGGGACTTCGACGCTGAAGTACACTTCCCCGGCGGCATCGCCCGCGATGCCCGTCACAGGCACGCCGTTGGTCAGGGGCGTGATCGTCACCGCGGCGGAGTACTCCGCCAGCAGCTTCACGTTGGCATAGGCGTTGTAGCCCTTGAGCATGACGTACCAGGTGCCCGCCGTGGGTCTTTCGACGGCGACCGATTCGTTGTTGCCGACCTTGTAGGGCCGGTAATCATAGCTGCTGGTCGTCGGCTGCGAGCCGCGTCGGACGTAGAGATCGACGTCGCCGGTGCCGTCGGAGGTGCTGATGGTCAGGTTGTCCTGGCCGGCGGGGACCTCGATCTTGAAGAATTTCTCGCTGCCGGCGGTTCCGGAAATCCCGGTGACCGGCACGCCGTTGGTGAGGCTGGTCTGGGCGAAAGCCGTCGTGGCGAGCAGGCCCAGCAGCGCGACCAAGATTGCGAAGCTCTTGGCGTTTCGAATGTTCAGGCTGTCCATTGCGTACTCCTCTCTAGAAGGGGTTGGTACCGATTTCATAATTGCTGTTCTCAATGTCGGATGGTTCGCTGTGCGGCATAAACGCTGCATACGGGGTGATTCATGGGGCTGATTCCATAGTGCTCCTCCTTCCCGACAGACTGACGGCCCACCCAGATTCCTCGCCGGGGCGTTCGATGTGCCAAGTGAATCTCCGGTCCGAGAAGATGTGCGAGCGGAGGCCTCTGATGGCCGAGGGTGTTGATGGACTGGATGTCTTGTAAAACAACGCATCGTAGAATTCTGCGCAATTTCTGCGCCCAAGGGTCAAGCGGCAAGCTTGGCGGACCTGCTGCCTGAACTACCCTAAAATTCAACGCTGGTTGTTTGTCGGC
>JBDKUU010000705.1:0-1917 GCA_039679525.1 Phycisphaerales bacterium
GGCGAGACGGTTGATGTCGCGCCCGCGCCAGCCCCAGAACTCGAAGGCATCCAGGCCCGCCGCCTTCACTTTGGCGGGACGCTCTTCAAAGGGCAGGTCCCTGAACAGGGCGTCGATGCACACCGCCAGACGCGGCCTTGCAACCGAAGGAGACGCGTCGGCGCCCAGAGCGAGGGTTCGCTGCATCGCGGCGCCGGTAGAGGCCGCGGCAGCCAGGCCGAGCAATCGGCGACGGGACATGGAAGCGTTCATTTCGTGGTCTCCTCCACTCGGTAAAGGTGCTTCTCGGTTCGGATGAAGAACGAATCGCCGGCAACCGCGGGCCTCGACATCACTGGCTGCCCGTTGAGCCGGTTGACAGCCAGCTCGTCGAACTTCCGTCCCGGCCTGATGACCGTGCAGACGGCGTTCTCATTGAAGAGGTAGATGCGGTTGCCGGCGTGGATGGCCGAAGCCGAATACCTGCCGTCAAGTCGATTCTTCCAGACGAACTCCCCCGTTTTCGCTTCCAGACAGGAGAGAATGCCTTGATTGCTGATGACGTACAGCAGGTCGTCCACCAGCAACGGGGACGATCGCGAAGGAATGCCGCGGGTCTCCTTCCACGCCACGTGGCTGTCCGTCACGTCGCCGCTGCCGTCGACACGCACCGCCCAAAGCTCCGGATGATCGTAATCCGTGACGAGGAACACGAGCCCGTGCCCATAAACCGGCCGGGGGACGGCGGAAAAGCCGTGGTGCCGGACCTTCCAGAGTTCCTTTCCCGTCACGGGATCGTACGCGTAGACGGCCTGCCCTCCCGTACTGACAAGCTGCCGCCCGGCCCCGCGGGGAACCAAGAGCGGCATGGAGAATGCCTTTCGCTTATTGACGGGGACCGTAGCGTAATCGAACGAGCGGTCCGTTTTCCAGACGGTCTTTCCGCTGGATGTGTCGAGCGCGATCATATATTGAACGTCGCGGCCGTCGACATTCACGAACAACAAGTTCCCCAAGAGGAACGGGGAACTGCAGGGCCCGGCCCCGGTCTCATGGTCGCAGTTCAGATCGCGCCGCGTCCAGACGATGGATCCCGTGGCGGAATTCAGACAGGCCGTACCGTAGGTGCCGTAATGCACGTAGACCCGGCCCGGCTCGATCGCCGGCGTCGGTGTCGCGTAGGTATTCTCCGCAGCGATCGGCTGCGGCCGCTCGACATTAAAGACGTGAAGATCGTGGACGATCTTCCCTGTCTCCCGATCCACGCAGGCGGCGAACAGCCTGTGACCATCCCCCGTCGCGGCCGTCATCCAGATCTGATTTCCGCAAATGACGGGAGAAGACCATCCGCGATCATGGATGGCTGTCTTCCAGACAACCTTGTGGTTCTCATTCCATGTCAGAGGGAGATGGTTCGCGCGAGTGTGCCCCTCTCCGGTCGGCCCACGAAACTGCCGCCAATCCTCGTCCGCCGATAACGAACCGGCGACATTCAGAGCCATGACGACACACAGTGCGGCTCTAGCGATACGTGAAGTGACAGGCAAGATGACCCCCTACAGCAAGTGATAACGCAGTTTCATGCTTATCCTGTGAATTCCAGAACTTGAATGCAGGGTCGCTGTCAACGACTTGCCGGGCGCGCGGCCGGCTCGAGCCATTTCCAAAACGCCTCTTGCTGCTCGCCTTGGAAACGGCTGTAGTCGTCGGGTGTCTGGTACGTCAAATTCGCCGGGGCTCCGCCAGCGCTCCAGGCGGCACGAACCGCCGCGATCATTCGATCGACATCGGCCCGCTTCTCCAGGTCGGTCAGAATGGAACGGGCGGCCGATTCGTCCCGGCAGCCGGTCGATAGCCTACATGCCCGTCGGGGCAGACGCAATACCCGGTTCATCGTTCCCTCGAAGGCTGGCGAGCAATTCACTCCAGGCTGAATTG
>JBDKUU010000706.1:0-7650 GCA_039679525.1 Phycisphaerales bacterium
CGGGAAAGGAGCGGAGAAGAGATGGTTGAGCTGTTCGACAAGCACGGCGGGTTCCGGCGGCTTCATTCCTTCACCCTGGCGACGATCATCCAGATCGAGACGCTGCGGTTCTGCCGGCGGTTCCTCACGCACGAGGCCCGCGAGACGAAAGACAAGTTCTACGACCCCAAGGGTCGCCAATACGACCAGATGACCCAGGCCGCCCGCAGCGGACGGCAGAACATCATCGAGGGGTCCGAGCGGGTCGCGACGAGCAAGGACACCGAGATGAAGCTCACCGACGTCGCGAGGGCGAGCCTGAGCGAACTGCGCGGCGACTACGAGATGGTGATCCTCGACCGGGGCCGGCTCCCGTGGTCGGTGCACGCGGCGGAGGCGAAGGCCGTGAACGCTGTATCGCTGGACGCCGCGACGTTCGAGGACGACATGGTGCACGAGTCGGCCAAGCACGCACTCGCGCAGCGAAAGAAGTATGGCCGGTGGCTGGATGCCGACGACGCGGCGGTCGTGGCCAACGCCATGCTCCTGATCATCGGGCGGGCCCTGAACATGCTCAAGAGCCAGATCGAATCGCAGGGCAAGGCCTTCGAAGAGACCGGTGGATTCAGCGAGCGGCTGACCGCCAAGCGGGTCGAAGCGAGGGAAAAGGGCAAGCCGGCGGCTCCCGAGTGCCCGCTGTGCGGCAAGACCATGCGGCGGCGCAGTTCCGCCAAGGGGCGATTCTGGGGCTGCTCGGCGTACCCGGACTGCAAGGGGAGCCGGCCGATGGGAGAAGAGCCACGATCGGGGGCGGGACCTCATTGACCCTATTGACCTCATTGACCTTATTGACTTCGCGGCCCCCATCGTCAATGGGGCCAACAAGGTCAATGAGGTCCCCGGGAGGGAATCTGTCGCGAGGCCCTGCGGAGGCCTATTCAGGAAAATGCTTATACGGAATCGACGTTGATCGGGATTGACTATCCGAGCGGTTTTCTATACGCTTCGACCATCATCGATCTCGCGTCATGAAGACGGACAATGGAAGCTCGGAGCCGGGTGAAAGACAGATCCACAGTTCTTTAGGGGGTAATGTCCAGGTGAAGGCCCGGACGTGACGCGGCCTTCTTCGAAAACCGAGTAGAGGAGGAGGATGAAATGGCTCATGGAGTGTGCGCAAAAGTGGCGTGCGGGGTGCTTCTTTTGACGGCCGGCGGGGTCGCTTTCGGCCAGCCGATCGTCAACGGCGACTTCAGCAGCGGGCTGACGGGCTGGACGACGACCGGGCCGGTCTCGGATGGCGGAGGTTTCGCCGTGCTCGAGGAAGGGACGATCCTCATGCTCACGTCGCTGGAGCAGCAGTTCGTCCTGCCCGTCGGGGCAAAGTCGTTGAGCTTCGACTACGGGCTCTCGTCCATGCCCGACGGCACATCGGGTTTTCCCTTCGCGGACGGCCTGTCGGCCTCGCTGCTCGACCCGGCGACACTGGATCCGATCCTGAGCACGCCGGGATTCAGCGACTTTTTCTTCGAAGACCGCGCCGGCGCTCAGAGTTTCGACCCGAGCCTGGTCAGCATCGTGGGCAACCGGGTGACGCTGGACCTGACCTCGGTCCCCGACGGCACGAACGCCTTGATCGTCTTCGACCTGCTCGGCGGCGACGACGGCTTCGCGACGCAGGCGACCATCGACAACGTTGCCGTTTTCATTCCGGCCCCGGGCGCGGGGCTCCTGGCGATGATCGGCCTGCCCCTGCTCGGTCGTATCCGCCGGCGGATCAGGACCGCGCCACAGGCCTCACGAGGATGAGCAGGGCGCTCTTCCCTTGCCTGGGGACAGGGGCAAGAATACGGTCATGTGGCCAAAGCAGATGGCCTGGCAAGGCGCGTCAAACGTCTTGTCGGCGAATACATATGTCCTACTCAGAGGAGACGCTATGGAACAGCCGGAACTGAACATCGATGAATTCGGACGTGCTTTCGGATCGCAGGAGCCCGGCGGCGAACCCGGCCAGGCACAGGCGGGCGCGAGGCAATTGCGAATCCGCGTGGACGAGCGGAACCTGCAGACGACATACGTCAACGGCTTTCGCTCGACGACGACGCCCGAGGAGGTGGTGCTGGACTTCGGCCTGAACCTCGTCCAGCAGACGGGCCTCAAGGAGAATCCGCACGACATGGTCTTCCGCGCCGAGAGCCGTCTGGTCATGACCTGGTACAACGCCAAGCGGCTGGCCCTGAGCCTGGGCCAGAGCGTGCAACGATTCGAGCAGGAGTTCGGCCCGATCGAACTCAACGCCGCCCATCGCCGCATCGAGCCGCAGCCGCCGAAATCGTAGAAGCGACGCATGCGTCGCCCCCACGGATACGCACATCCCCCCGCAAGAACACAGGCCGCGCGCATGGCCCCGCACAACGACCGATAATCTCGGACAAGACCTTTCGCCATTCCTGTTGCTTTGCGCACCGTCAAAAGCTATGATAGGTTGTACGCGCAGAGAGGCATTCTTTGCGCGTACGGGGGCGCGAGCGGAAAGATCGCTCTTGCCTTCGCCCCGTGACGGCCCGTTGGTTGGAGTGCCTGCGATTTGGACGGTTCAGTGCCGCGTGGAGATGCTATGTCGATGGCGACTCAGACAGCGTCCGCCGCTCGCGTGTGCGTGCGGCATCGTGCGAATCCCGTTTTGACCCGAGGCCGGACGGCCGCCTTCGCCGCGATGGCGGGAGCCGGCGTTGTGTTTGCGATTCTCGCGGCCGGGTGCAGCTCGCACAGCCGAACGGAGAGGGCCGTTACGCTGGAGAAGCCGCAGGTCGCCAACGGCGTGATCGTCGAGCCCAACGACCCCGCGAAGCTGGAGCAGTTGGGCGCGGCGGTGGACGCGATTGATCTTACGCCGCAGAAAGTCCCGACGTCCGGCGAGGTCGCGGGAACCACGGACGCGAATCAGGCCGACGCATCCCCGGCGCGAGTCAGCGTCGCCGAAGCCGTGACCATGACCGTCCGAGGGTCCCTGCCGCCGGAATCGACGATGACCCTCCCCCTGCCTAAAATCAGCCGCACGGAGATCGAGGAGATCATCGAACATCTGGTCCTGGGCCTGGAGTCCTCGCCCGGATACGTCGCGGCGTCGCCGGCGATCGCCGACGCCATGCCGAGCCCCCCGCCGGGCACTCTCGGCGAGCGAACCGTCGCGCGACCGGCGGAAGGCGGAACGCACGTCCTGCGCTTCGGGTATCGTTGCTTCGTCTCGCAACCGCCGCAATTCTGGGCGTCAGGAGTGGCGGTCGCGGCGGACGGGACTTTGTCCGGCAATCCGGACCTGTCGCAGATCGAGCCGAAGGTGACGCAGATCATCGCGTCGCTGCGCGAGATGCGGGCGGGCCTGACCGTGCGGGACCTCGAAACGAGGCTCATTCAACTGAGCTATGTGGACGCCACCATTGCGATCAACATGCTCAAGGGCTTCGGCGTGACGACGCTCAATCAGCCGTCGGAGGTGCCCGCGCAGATCGAATTCGACAAGCTCCCCTACGTGGTGAACATCGAGGACCCGAAGAAGGAGTACACCGGCCTGGTCGGCTCCAAGGAGGCGGGCAACAACGGCAGAACCAAGCTCTCGATGGCGCCCGGCGCGGCGTCGGAGCTGATGGACAACGCGATCGCCTCGCCCATGACGCAGATCATGGTGCTGTTCCATCCGGCCTATCCCGAACAGTTCAGCGAGGTTCGGCGGATTCTCGACACGTTCGTGGACCGTCCGGCCCGGCAGATCTTCATCGAAGCGATGGTGCTGGAAATCAGCCAGGAAGGGCTCAAGGAACTGGGCGTCGAGTGGGCGTTGAACGAGTCGCCTCTGTTCGTCAACGCGGGATCGCTGAAGGCCGGCGCGTCGACGCAGACTCTGCGGATCAACACGCCCGACACGTCGAAGCTCAACGAAATCTTCGAGGGAGAGTATCAATGGAACTGGGCTGCGACGATCCGCGCCCTGGTCCGCACCGGCAAGGCGGAGATCCTCTCGCGTCCGAGCGTCCTGACGCTGGACAACCGCCAGTCGACGATCCGCGTCGGCCAGGACATCCCGATCGCAAGCAGCCTGGAGGGATTGGGCAACGACACGACAAAAGTCAGCTTCCAGTTCGACTACCTGCCGACGGGCATCCTGCTGAACATCCGGCCCAGGATCAACGAGTCCGGCGCGGAAGTCAGCATGCTCATCGACACGATCGTCTCCGCCAAAGTACCGGGGGAGGATCTCGAGATGAAGTCCGCCGACGGCATCGTCCTGGCGTCCGCGCCGACCGTGTCGACGCGCCGCGTGCAGACCTACGGACGGATTCCCAACAACACGCCGCTGATCATCGGCGGCCTGGTGGCCCGCGAGCACACGCAGACCACGGACAAGGTCCCGCTCCTGGGCGACTTGCCGGTCATCGGGGCTCTGTTCCGGTCCCAGACGAACGACAATCTCAAACGCGAAGTCATCATCGTCCTGACGCCGCACGTGCTGCCGGAGAAACGCGAGGTCCTGCGGGCGATCCCGAAGGACGAGGACTATTTCGACAGCTTTGGCAACGAGCTGTTCCGCGACTCCTATCGGATTCGCAGCGAGGACGTGTACGATCTGTCGTTCCTGCTGGAGAATCGGCGCATCGCGACGTACCGCGAGCTGGCCCGGCAGGCGGCCCAGAAGAATTTCCGTCTCGCGTCGGTCGAGCCCTTCCGGCCCTTCGTCCGCGACAGCATTCCGGGCGAGCCGATCCTCGTCACGCGAATGATCTACGAGGTGATCAAACGTCTGGACGTCGCGAGCCGCATCGAGACGCCGCGGATCATCTACTTCGACGGCCAGCAGGTCGGCGGCTACACGGTCAAGTTCTTTGAAGAGCTGCTCCGGGACCACACCGAAGACGGAATCACGGATTTCGGGGACAAGGCCTTGGCGATCACGTACCGCTTCGATCGCGCGTCCCTGGCGGAAGGCCGGTTGGGGACCGAGCCGGTCCCGGAGATCCGGCTGGTCGACTGCCCGGACCGGAAGACCTGGAGCAAGCTGCTGTGGGAACTGAACCAGCCTCTGCCGGACGGACAGCGACGTCACACGATCCTTATCCAGAACGATTCGGACATCGTCCGTCTGCGGCGGGCGCTGGTGGTCAAGAAGGTCGCCGCTCTCAACGGCGGCGCCGGCGAGATGTGCCTGCGGAACTTCAGCGTCGGCAAAGTGCTGCTGATGCCCGAGCTCAAGAAGGGACAGATCCACGTGGTCGACGCCGAGACGGCGATGTTCTTCTTCCACACCGAGCACTACTACGCGGCCACGCTGGCGGCTATCGAGAGCCGGTTGAAAGAGCTGGATCAGGCGCTTCGCCGTCCGGAGATCCGCATCCTGTTGGCGTCGCCCCTGCCGGGGGAGGCTCCGACCGAAGACGGCAAGTAGACGGGACCAGGTGACGCGACACGCATGGAATCGAGGGCGACCCGTTTGTAGTGTGCCCGCCAGGGCATATTGAAGGCAGTTTGAAGTTTGAAGTGTCAAGTTGGAAGCAAGAGAGGACGACCGTCGAACCTCTGCCTTTCTTACTTCAAACTTGAAACTTGACACTTCATACTTCCCAAGATAACGCCTTGCGGCGTCACTACGAGCCATGCCCGCCGTCCTGGTTCGAATACCCATTGGTCGCATAGACTCTGGATGCCCGAAGACTTGCGCAGGCACATCACGGCGACAGGTCCCCTTTTGTCGCCGAGCCGATCATTTCTTATGCTTGTGATGGGGGGCCTTGGAATGGGGCCGCCCAATCGGGTCTTTGATGAGAGAACTACCATGAATATGAAACATGGTTTCACGCTCGTGGAGCTGATGATCGTTGTGGCGCTGCTGGGCATCCTGGCGGCCATCGTGGTCCCGCAATTCGCCTCCAACACCTCCGAAGCCAAAGTCTCGGCGTTGGCCTCGGATCTGGCGGCGGTCCGAAAACAGATCGAACTGTACCGGTATCACCACCAGGAACAGTTGCCGGCGGCCGTCGGGGAAATCGGCGACGATTTCGTCCGCCGGATGACCACGAAGACCGATGCGGCAGGCAATGCGGGCGCCAAGTACGGCCCCTACTTCCTGCGGATCCCGGTCAATCCGTTCAATGATCGGGACACCGTGCGGGTCGGCGACGCAGCCGCCGGGGCCAACACCCACGGCTGGCGGTTCGACCCGGCCACCGGGCAGTTCCAGGCGGACGATAATATCGACGCCAATCGCGACGGAATCCTCGACCACGTCGGGCTCTAGCCCTCGCGGGCGAAGATCCGTTCGCATCCTTTTTGGCACCGGGTCCGACGCTTCGTATACTTTAGCTTGGACGGAGGCAGAATATGGGGGTCCCGTCCACGCCTTTTCGCATGCAGCTCGGAGAGATGGGATGAAAGCACGAGGCGGGTTCTCGCTGATTCAGATCGTTCTGGCCATCGTCGTTCTGATGCTGGTGGGCACAACCATGGCGCCGCGATTCAGCTCGGCAAGCTCCGACGCCCGGATCGCAAGCCTGTGCGAGAGCCTCCAGAACGTCCGCCGTCACATCGAAGTCTATCGTCGGCAGCACGAGGACCGGCTTCCGGTCTCGGCGGGCGAGAGCGGCGAGGACTTCACGCGGCGCATGACCGGTCTCGGCGAGAATCCCGAGGACGCCGACTCCACGCCCCGCCTGGAGCGGATGCCCGTCAATCCCTACAACCATCTCGACACCGTGCGCGTGGGCGGCCAGACCGCCGGCGCGGGCACCCACGGCTGGCGTCTCGATCCGGCCACCGGCGTCTTCCAGGCCGACGACCGCTTCGATATCGACAACGACGGCCGCTCCGAGCACGCGAGCCTGTAGCTCATCGCAGGGGCGAATCACATTCGCCCAATCAATAGTCCTTGAACCCCCGCATCCACTGCGGCCAATCTTCCGGCTGAACGCCGCCGGCCTTCGTCCATTTGCCGGCTGTGCTGAACTTGCGGTTCCACTTGAGGGTCCAGAGTTCCTTCAAACCCACTTTGCGCGCCGACCAGTCCAGAAACACGGCGTTGATCCCCCCGTCGTGGCGATCGATGCAGGGAGACATGTGTGCGGTGGAGTCGCTGCCGATCGGAATCGCGTCGCTTGCAGGAGGCTCAGGCTCTACTGGGGGCATGTCCCACTGCCACGCCGCAATCCAGGGCGAAGTGTTGTCGACGTACACGGGGATTCCGGCTGCACCCGAAACGTCCGCCGTCGGCCACGCACGCGTTCGCATCTCCCCATTGGGATAGTACCAATGATGGGATACACAATGGTTGACGCCGTAACTGCCGTAGGGGCTCCATCCGGGCACCGGGGTCGACTCTTGACCTTCAGGCCAGAATCGCCCCCAGGCCAGGAAGGTCCCGCCCTGGCCCTGGCCCCATACGCCCGCCGGGTTCACCGGCTTAGTGGCCATGGGACAACAGCGGATGTCCTTGGCCTTGTCATACGGGTCAGGTTCCCATCCCGCCCCCCACGCCCAGCCGCCGCTGAACCAGCCCATCCAGTCTTTGTGGAGACTGTCGGCATCCTCGGGCGGCGGCGCAGGCAGGCGCCCGCCGTTCTCATTGACGTACACCGCCAGGAGGACGCCCCATTGCCGCAGGTTGGCCTGGCAAGCCACGGCCCG
>JBDKUU010000707.1:0-1687 GCA_039679525.1 Phycisphaerales bacterium
CGTTGAGGACCGCCCGGCCGCTGGCCCGATCAAACCGGAACGACCGCATGCCGAACCGAGTCTCGGCCGCATCCTCACCCGTGCTGATCCTCAGCTTATAGAGGAACGGGTCCTCGGGAGTCCACAACCGGCAGGATTGCAGGGGAACCACGATGTCCACCTTGGTGACACAATCGCCTCCGACCGGGACATTCGTCTGCCGGACCTTGCCGACCACTGCGCCGCTCTTCGCCTCCCGGACCTCGCACATCACGGAACAGGAGGCCACGGCGGACGATTGCAGCTCGGCGACGACGCGTACGCTCCGCGAGTCGATATCCGGCACGGCCTGAATGTTCACGATGTGGGGCTCCCCCGACAGGATCAGCTCGACGGAATCGTAGATGCCGGGGATATAGAGGTACTTCTCGAAGTCCCAGCCGCTTGGCTGGCCGGCAGGCAAACACCCGCGATCCGCGCCAACGCGGATGACCAGCTCATTCGATTGACCCGAACCCTTCAAATAGGGCTTAAGATCCATCAACGCGGGCGTGAAGCACGGCAGATGCTCGCCGACGACCCGGCCGTTGAGCCAGACCTGTGTGCCGTATCGGGCCTTGTGGATTTTCAGGATGGCAACGGGCGGGACCTCTCCATCCACGGTAAATGTCCGGCGATACCAGAAGGCCTGTCGCCTGTCGCTCTTCTTGCCGACCTCGGCAAAGGCCGGCTCGGCCATATCGATCAGACCCGGTACAGGAACCTCGTGTTCGAACCGCTCCGGGACCGCCTCCATCGTCCCTTCGGCCACCTGCCACATCCCGTTCAGATCGATCACGTTCCGCGGGCTGATCTCATCGGCACAGACAGGCCCACTGCAAACCATCGCCACGCATGCTCCGACAACAAGCACAACCAAAGTCCTCATGACCGGCTCCTATATCCACCCAACCTGCATATGGCACACGGGCATGATAGCATCTTCCCGCGCCACATACCACCGATTCGGCACATCCAATCCCGTTGCCCCGGAATACCCTTGCAGGCCGAGGTCTCGTGACAATACAATGAGTCCGGCATCGCAGTGGAATCCCAGGGCGATGCAGGGGGTCCCGATCGAGCCGGCGTATGTCGGCCGGGAGAAGACAGCAGCGTGTGCTCAGCACCCCGTTTCAAATGACAAGAGGATTGATTCATGTGCGATCGTCAGACATCCGACAGGCAGGTTATCCCAACGATCAGGACACAGAGGTTCTCCGTCGCCCAGTGCGCCATCCTGGCAATGGCCGCCGGACTTCTGTGCTTCGGCCTATCGACCGGCGATTCGGCGGTCGGCGCTGAGAGCGGCGTGCAGCAGGCCGGTTCGGACAACTACGAGAAGATGTGGAAACAGACGTTCTCCGAAGAGCAATGGCTCCAGATGCTGCGCCAGCGAGTTCACCAACCGATGGCCGTCTGGTACAGCGTCGGAACGGGCATCATCGAGGCGGATGGCACGAGTTTCTCCTCCTCCGGCTTGAACTTCGAAAACAGCCGGTCCCGGGTGCTCGAGAAGCAACTGGAGGAAAACGGACTCATGGCAAAGCACCCGCTCGCCTTCCTCCCCCTCTTCAACGACCAGGACCCCGAAACCGTGCTGACCGGCGCCGCGGCCTACACACTGGCTCGATTCTATGGGGACGTCAAGCCGCAGGACCTCGACAAGGCC
>JBDKUU010000708.1:0-3502 GCA_039679525.1 Phycisphaerales bacterium
ATGATCGCGATGCTCGGGATCGGCATGTTCGCTCTGCCCACCGCCATTCTCGGCGCGGCATTCCTGGAGGACCTGGAGCGTCAGAAAAAGGCCCCGCGGTGCCCGCACTGTGGAAAGGAGATCACAGGCTGAATGAGACCGATCGGCAGAATCGCGGACGAGGCTTCGGCCAAACGCTTCGGCGACGTCCTTCACGACAGAGACATCGCTAATCAGGTCGATTCCACCACCCGGGGCGACTGGGAGGTCTGGATCCTCGACGACGACAACGTCGGGCCGTCGAAGTCGCTGCTCGAGCAGTTCCGGCGAAACCCCGACGATCCGGCCTTCTTGCAGACGCCCCGTCGACGAGAGCCGGACGAGGTGGTCGAGGTCCCCAAACGCAGTCGCGTGGTCGACGCCCGGACGATGATCTTCTACGCGCCGCCGGTTCCGTTGGGCCCCCTGTCCATTGCGCTCATCGCGATCAGCATCGCGGTCACGTTCCTCACGGACTTCGGCAAGGAGACCCGCCTCACGCAGATCCTCTCCATCAGCCAGTTCCTCGATCCGATGGGGCAGTACTTCGAATGGAACAACACCCTGCCGGAAATCCGTCGGGGCGAGATCTGGCGGCTCTTCACCCCCATGTTCCTGCACTTCAACATCCTCCACATCTTCTTCAACGTGCTCTGGCTGCGGGACCTGGGCAGCATGATCGAGGCGCGCAAGACCTCCCGGTTCATGCTGCTGCTGACGCTCGTCCTGGCCGCCACGTCGAACGTGGGCCAGTATCTGTACGACGGGCCGAGCTTCGGCGGGATGTCCGGAGTGGTGTACGGCCTGTTCGGCTACATCTGGATGCAGAGCAGGTTCAACCCCGTTTCCAAGTTGTCGCTGCAGCCGCAGACCGTTCTATTCATGATCGTATGGTTCTTCGTGTGCCTATCGGGGAAGCTGGGCGGCGTCGCCAACGTCGCCCACGGAGTCGGCCTGGCCGTGGGAGTCGCCTGGGGGTTCCTGGAGGCGCGTTGGAGCGTGGCTCTTCGCAGATCGTGACGGGCGGCTACTGCTTCGAAGGAATCGGCTGGCCGGTCTCGCCGGGGCCGACCGGGGTCGGGTCGAAACTGCGAGGGCCGTAGGTGGTCACGCGCATCCGCTCGCCCGCTTTCTTGTAGTGCAGCAGGGCGCTGTCCTTGTCCTTGAAATCCTTGTCGGCGAACAGGATGCTCGTCAGGCCGACCATGATCATGTCCCCGTCCTGCAGGGCGACTTCGTCCTCGATCCGGCGGTTGTTGACGTATACGCCGTTGCGGCTCTTCATGTCGTACGCGAAGTACCGGTTCACCGCCTGGTCGAATCGAATCTGCAGGTGCTTGCGGGAGACCATGTTGTCGAGGATCTGGATGGGCAGAGCCTCGTCCCGGCCGATGACGTTCGTCCGACGCCCCAGCGGATAGTAGCTCCCCTCCTGCTTGCCGTTCGTCACAATCAAAGAAGCCATGGTTCGTGCCCCATTGCGATTCTCTTGCACCGGTTCAGTACAGGGCTTCATCTTAGGCTGCCGGCAACCGGCGGTCAAGGCCCGGCGGGCAATTCCACGCTACGGAAGCTCCCGCGGAAACGCATACCAGACGATGCCCTCGTAAGTCCAGGTCTCGGGAGGGTATTTCGATATTGCCTCTCTCTCCGATTCGTCCATCGTATAAAAATGAATGGAGCCCCTCCCCGACCAAAACCGGTGGACGGGTCTGGCGCCGCGCGGATGACGTTGCGGCGGATAGGCGTACCACGCGACGCCTTTGTAGTCCCATGCGCGAGGGTTGGCCAGGGCCGTATCCCTCTCGGCCTCGCTGATCGTGTAGAAATCGGCGCCCGTGGCCTTCGAGGCGAACCGGAACACCGGCATCGTGTCCGGCGGCTGAGTTCCTTCGGCATACGCGCACAGGGCGACGCACTCGCGAACCCAGGACTCTTCGGCTCGCTTCGACAGCGTCACGGCCTCGTCTCTGCTCATCGTATAGGCGTGAATCCCTCTTTTCCGAGAGTACAGTCTGTACACGGACGCAGCCACGTCGATCCGCCATCGGCCGCGGTCTGCGGCCGGCCATTGCCCGCCGGCGAACTCGATCCGATACTCGCCTTCCGCCACGTCGTCGCGTGCCGTCCCCCGGACGTGCAGTCTGTAGGAAGCGACGGAGCCGTCGGGAGCCCGGACGGCCTGGCCTTCGCAATCGAACTCAAACACGTCGCCCGAACGGGAGTAGCGACAGGAGGGTCTCCAGGTGATGGCCTTGCCGTCCGGGGCGTACAACTCCCACACGCTGTCCGTGGTGCCGTCTTCCCGAAGAACCCATGAGACGATCCGTCCGTCGCAGCCGGGAGCGTCGCTCGTGAACCGCCGATTGCGGACGCCGTCCACAAGGTACGTCGAGAGCGCTCTCGAATCGAATCGTCCGTCCTCCGGCGACAGGCCCAGGCGATACACGCCGCCGTCGGGAAAGGAGACGATCTCCCGCAGAGGCAGCCTGGCGATCAACTCGTCCAACTCGTACAGGTAGATCCTCGGGGTGTTCGCAAACCAGACCAGAGTCTCGCCGGCGCCCGACGAGATCGTCTGCCGGAAGCCGGCGATGTCCCACGTCCGGTGCGGAGACACGTGAGAGTCGACGCCGGCCAGAGCGTACAAGACGTCAGGCGCGTTGCTGCGGAGCACGCCCTGCGGCGGATGCGCGCGAAGCCATTTTGCCAGAGGCGATTCCAGCCACTCGACCCGGGTGAAACCTCCGGCGCCGCCCGTCATCTGGCGCTCGACGAGCTTCCGTGTGTGCCTCGCGGGGTGAGTCAACCACAGGCCGCACAGAACGATCAGAACAAACGCGATCATCGGCCCCGGAGCCGGGAGCCTCTTCAACAAGGCGACGATCTCATCGACCGCCGCGAACGCGATCCAGAGACTGATCGCCACGAGAGGGATGAGGTAGCGATCGTTCATCGGTTCATCCAGGACCGCGACCTGATGGGTGTACAACATCAGGGGAAGGTAGACCAGCGCCACGACCATTGAGGTCCAGACGCGTCCGCGGTCGCCGCCGACATGAACTCCGACTCGCCTGCGCAGAACGAAGAGAGCCGCCACGGCCAGCACGATGGCCCCACCAGCCACGCCCATCCGCACCGGCAACGCAATGTGGTCGGACATGAACCACTGCGTGGCGGTGTCGGCCGCAGCGACCAGGTTCTCGCTGAAGGAGTAGATGGAAGGGACTCGACCGCACCCGCTGAACGTGGATGTCAGCCGATAGTTCCTCACCATCCAAAGCCCGAGCGGAGCGGACGACAGCACGAGGAAGCACGCGAGGTACTTGAGTCGACGCCCCGGAGCGAGGTTCACTCCCGGCCACAGGATCAAGAGGCCCCCGGCCCCGATCAGAGCGACCCCGGTGTACCTCTGCATGGAGCATAGCGCCGCCAGGACCGCGGCGACCAGCAACTGCGCGAGACGGGGATCTCGCAGAAAGAC
>JBDKUU010000709.1:0-5912 GCA_039679525.1 Phycisphaerales bacterium
GTCCGCCACAGATGTGTAGAACAACGAGGGGCCAGTCCCTACGAGACTGCCCGGCATGCTCCGCGACCTCCGCAGCTGAACGTTCTTCCGATGAGCCGGGAAGACAACGCCTCGCGGCGTCGCTACGAACCGGCTTGCCTTCTCTCGCTTCTCTCGGCTGTTCCTACCATCTTTCCTTCTTACGTTCTTCCCTTCTTTTCACCGCATCCCGGCGTCTCTGCGCGAGGCAAACGATCTTTGGATCTCCGCGGGTCTTCACGCGTGGGTTGAGAACCCACCCTACATGCTCCGTAATCTCCTTGTCTCTTTGCTCTCCGCACTACACAGTCTTCACATCTTGTTTTCTTGGCAGGCATTTTCAGAGCCAACACCACGAAGGACACGAAGAGCGCGAAGTGAAGACCTGACGCGAAATTCCGATGTCAACTCCGCCCTTCGGGGGCTTCGTGCTCTTCGTGGTGAGACTTCTTTGGTTGCGGCCGAAGGCCGCGCTGGGTCCTGCGGTGCTCCGGGGCGACCAAGACGGTGGGCGGAGCCCGCCCTGCCGCTGTCGCGTATTCAACGGCGGGCTTTTTTTGATCCTTTTTTTCCACCTCCGTCCTTAGTCCCGGCCGGACAAGGTGTTGCGGCGGCGAAGATTTTTCCCGGTTTTGTATTGACGATCACTAAGTAGGGGTTTAGTATATACCAAACTTGCAAGAGGCGTGGAATTGATCTTGCAGGATCGAGACGGGCGTTATGCGAGATGCCGAGACGGAACCGAAGGACCGGCCCAGCGGGTCACGAGGCACGAGCCACAGGTCACTGGATTTCCGGTCCCTGAATCGCGATGCGTGCCCTCGCCGAGCGACGAGGGACAAACGACGAGCGACGCTTTCGAGAGGAGAAGCCATGAACGAGCGGAACGAGCGATGCTGTTGGAACTGCATGTACGGGCGGCGGCCCAAGGACCGGCTGCTGCGGATCGCCCTGCACGATTTCCCGGGTCTTTTGATCTGCTTTCACCGCGTGGGGGCGGGCGGGCAGATGACCGGCGTGCCGCCCCAGGCGACGTGCTGCCGCTTTCGACCCCGGCCCAAACCCGTGCGGCCTCGAAAACCGGTAGACAAAACCGCGGGCCATCGGGCGCCCCGCGGCGAGAAGGCCTACGACCCGGACAAGGACGAGTGCCGGATCTGGCTGACGGACGACCTGTACACCACCGTCCGGCCGGAGGACTACGAGGAATTGAGCCAATACAAGTGGCATGCTGTCCGGCGTGGTCGGAACGCTTATGCGATCCGTCAGGATACAACCGGAGTCATGTACATGCATCGCCAGATCATGAAGCCGCCGAAAGGGTACATCGTCGACCACATCGACTGCGACGGCCTGAACAACTGCCGGGACAACCTGCGGGTGTGTACACGGGAACAGAACTGGCTGAACCGGGGCCCCTGCGGCGGAGAATCGGGATTCGTGGGTGTAATCCGCCGTGGCAAGAAGTGGCAGGCGAGGATCACATACCGAGGGAAGACCTATCATCTCGGTTGCTACGACACGCCGGTCGAGGCGGCGAAGGCCCGGGACCGCAAGGCGTACGAGTTGCTCGGGGAGTTCGCGTATCTGAACTTCCCGGAGGACTACGGGCGGTGAGGCGGGCGGCGGGGGCGTCGGGAGCCGCCGTCGTCAAAAAAAGTTCGGATCAAGGCGGGGTTCCTTCGGGTTTTCGCACGTCCGAGAACATTCACGACATGACGGCCGGCGAGATTTAACCTGGAGACGGCGAAATGCAGGAATGGGTCGGGGCGACCAAGCCGAGCATCGTCGTCGGAGAGCGGCGCAGGTTCGGATTCCAGCCACCGGGCGGTGCGACGTCGGACGAATGGGCAATGATGGGCGAGCGGTAGTTGCCGGGAGGACCGGGCTCTTGGGCGGGCGGAGGTCTCGACAGAGGCGTCGGTTGCCGCCGCCGGGCGGTTCCTATCGGACGTTGGCGGATTGAGCCAGTTTGACGGGCGAGGACCAAGCGAATATGCGGGTCGCCGCAGGCCATATATGTCCTATAGGTCCTATTTGTCCTATGATTCCTATAGGACTTATAGGACGAATAGGACTCATAGGACGTCCCCCGCTTCGCGGCCGGAGTCGGTCGGCGACACGGTGTTCGCGGGGGTCCGGCGGGGCTCGCTAAGACAGGCAAATCCCAATGCTAACCCCTGAGAATGACGATAAATAGGGAGATTCGGGGCGAGTTGGCCGATTCCGTTTAGGGAATCAGGGGGTTTGCCCTTGAATCGGCCGTGGAATGATGTACAATACAGGGACCGGCTGGGTGCGATGAGCGGGCCGGAGTTCCATTGTGGGAGCAGGTGGGTGAAGGCTGTTGTCAGAGAGTGATGACCTGCATGAGGACAGACGTGCGGATTCATGAAGTTCGAACCGCGTGGGCGGGGCGACTGATCGTTCTGGGGCTGCTCATGGCCGCCCCGGCGGTGTGCCATGCTCAGCCGGGCCAGGTGATCGCCTGGGGCGACAGCCAGGGCGGCCGATCCAATGCCGTACCGGGCCGGGAGTGCCTGGCCGCCTGTGCCGGAGGTTACCACAGCCTGGTGCTGACCGCAGACGGCACGCTCATGGCCTGGGGCGAGAACTCGGCGGGCCAGTGTAATATTCCCTTCGGCAACAACTTCGTCGCGATCGCGGCGGGCATGTACCACAGCCTGGCGTTGAAGGCCGACGGCACGGTGGTCGCGTGGGGCGACAACTCGCGGGGACAGTGTTCCGTGCCTCGCAACACCAAGTTCCGGGCGATCGCCGCGGGGACATGGCACAGTTTGGGGATCCGAATGGACGGCTCGATCGCCGCCTGGGGCTGGAACGAGCAGCGTGAATGCGATGTGCCTCCGGGCAAGGACTATGCCGAAGTCGCGGGCGGCTATTATCACAGCCTCGCTCTCAAGACCGACGGCACGATCGTCGCCTGGGGCAGCAACGGCGACGGCCAGGCCAGCGTTCCCGAAGGCAACAACTTCGTCCACATCGCCGCAGGCACCCTGCATAGCCTCGCGTTGAAAGCGGACGGCACGATCGTCGCCTGGGGCCGCAGCGCCGAGGGCCAGTGCCGAATCCCGTCGGGCAGCGACTTCGTCGCGATCTCGGCCGGATCGCTCCACAACCTCGCCCTCCGTCGAGACGGCCGGGTCGAGGCCTGGGGCCAGGATGATTATGGCGAATGCGCGGTCCCCGAGGGCGGCCGCTTCGTGGCGATCGCCGCCGGCAACTCCCACAGCGTCGCCATTCGCGACCTGCGAAAGCAGTTCCCGCCGGCCGAGGCCCTGCAGGCCGTCAAACCGGTCGAACCCGCTCGGCCCGGGGAGCCGGCCAAACCGCAGACCATCGCAGCCAAACCGGCGAAGCCTGCCGACCTGAGCGGCGCGGGCGAAGACGCCGGCACGCCGCGTCCCGGCGTGGACCTCACGGAGAAACCTCCGACATCCAGCATCGCCGACCTTGTATTGGAGGGCCAGATCCCTGACGACGAGTCGGCGCGAACCGAGAATTTCCTGAACCGGCTCGAGCAGCAGCAGGCGGTCCCGACCAAGCCGGTCGAATCCGTCCCGGCAGTCGCGCCGTCGGCCCAGCCGCAGGCGAAGGATCCGAACACTGCGTCCAAGGCCGCAACAAAGACCGAGCCGACAGAACTGGCCGCGAAATCTCCGGTCGTTCAGACGCCGGCCCGGCCGCAGGCCAAAGATCCCAATGTCGCACAGGCGACGGCGCCGAAAACGCCCGTCGCCGGCAAGACCATCCAATCCAAGCCCCCCGCCGCGACGCAGAAGCAGCCGGCCAAACCCACCGCCACGACCGCGGCCGCGGAGCCCAACAAGCCCGGGATCAACTTCGAAGACCCCGCCAACCAGGGCTACGCCCCCAGCGTCTACATGGGCGTGATCGAGAACGCCGCACCGGTCTACCACTTCGTCTCGACGACCTCGAAACGCCATTTCTGCACCATCAGCGAGGAAGAGAAATACAAGCTCCTCGACACGCAGCCGAACGCCTGGAAATACCAAGGCATCGCGTTCTTCGCGTACCCCGAGGGCCAGCAGCCCGCGGGCGCCCGGCCGGTCTATCGCTTCTGGTCCGAGACCCTCCAGCAGCACTTCTACACGATGGACGAGCAGACCAAGGACACGATGATCAAGGAGATGTCCAAGATCTGGCGCTACGAGTGCATCGCGTGGTACGCCCCGGCCCCCAAGCAGCCGGGACAGAAGAAGTAGAAGCGCGGATGCGTAGAAGCGTAGATGCGGAAGAACGCTGGCAGACGCGCCAGCGGTAGGGTGTGCTCTGCACACCGCTCCTGGACACAAGCAGAACACGTCGCTGCCTCTGTATCGACGCCCTGACCTGAACAAACGTCGACGCGGCCCCCTTCACACGAGGGCCCGAGCATCCTCCACTCCCGACGAGACGGCGGAGGGCGAGATGGCGTACGATCCGGATATCCATCATCGGCGATCGATCCGATTGGCGGACTACGACTATTCCCGGGAAGGAGCCTATTTCGTCACCGTCTGCACGGAGGGACACCTATGCCTTCTCGGCGAAATCGTCGACGGGGCCATGCGACTGAACGAGTTGGGCCGCATCGTGCAGACAGCGTGGGACGAATTGTCCCGCCACTATCCCGGCGTCGAAGCGGACGCGTTCATCATCATGCCCAATCACGTTCACGCGATCATTGTGCTGTCCGTAGGGGCAGGCCCCCGTGCCTGCCCTCTTTCCGTCTCCCCTCTTTCTGCCTGCCCTACCGACGGCGACGTCAATCCCGAAAAAGGGCAACCACGGGGGGTTGCCCCTACGAACCCATCACGATTGTCCCTATCCGACGTGGTCCACCGATTCAAATCGCTGACCACGAACCGGTACGCCGAGGGCGTCAGGCATCACGACTGGTCGCCCTTCCCCGGCCGCCTCTGGCAGCGCAACTATTACGAGCACATCATCCGCAACGACGTGGCCTTGTCCCGCATTCTTCAATACATCGCCGACAATCCCGCCCGATGGGCCTTCGACAGCAACAATCCCGCCGCCACGAATCCCGACCCCGAAACCCCATGGTCGAACGATCCGCGCCCGCCGCGTTCGTAGAGCTTCTCTCCCGCGAGCACGCGAGTCCAAATTCACCCGCGGGACGAGCCCTGACTCCTGCCACTGCCCCGGCGACGGAAAGCCCGCTCAGCCTTCGGCGGTCTGCCAACCAGGGTTTTGCCTCACTCCGCAGGATGACCGCCGGGCGTATGCCGATGCATGAATGGTCTCGATACTACTCATCGAACAGGGATTGACCTATGGGTACCACGACCGTGTCCGAAATCACAGAAAGCCCGACAAAAGCGGGCACTTCGCGGCGTGGGGATAGCCGCAACTCTTGTCGGAGGACATGGGAGCGGGCTTCAGATCACTGCGCGAATAGTGGTGGATGCGCAAGCAATTGCTGCCCGGTTGCAGCGGACGATCCGCGGCGCCACCAGTCTCCGGATCGGAGCATTGACGCGCATGACCAGGACCCATGAGTTGGGAGCTAGAGGAGTGTTTCCATGAGAAGGCTCATCGCATCTACGTTTGTGTCGCTTGACGGCGTCATGCAGGCGCCCGGCGGACCGGAAGAAGATCCGACCGGCGGTTTTTCCCTTGGCGGCTGGACGTTCAACTACTGGGACGAAGCCATGAACGTCTCGGCATCAGGTTTCGACGGCAAGGATCGAGAGCTGGTGCTCGGTCGCAAGACCTATGAGATATTCGAAGCGTACTGGCCATACCAGCCCGATGACAATCCGATTGCGAGGACGCTCAATGCGGCGAGAAAGCATGTTGCCTCGCGCACGTTGACGTCGCTCCGCTGGAACAACTCGACCCTGCTCCGT
>JBDKUU010000710.1:0-1887 GCA_039679525.1 Phycisphaerales bacterium
GACTTCCATTCGGTCCCCCTGACTTTGTCATCCGCCGAGCTCGGCCAAGTGCTTTTCGACCGCCTGCAATTGTTCCTGGAGTTGTTGCAGCTTTTCCCTCGCTTGAGCGACCACTTCGGGCTTGGCCCTGGCGACGAAGTTCTCGTTGTTCAGCTTGCCCTCCACGCCCTTTTTCGCCTGCTCGATCTCCTGCTTCTGCTTCGTCAGTCGAGCGCGTTCCGCCACGGGATCGATCACATCGTGCACATACACGTGCGTGTCTTCTACTATGGCCGTCGCGGCGTTGTTCGGCTTGGCCAGTCCCTCGGCGGCCCGGAACGACTCCAGTCCGGCCAACTGGCAGACCAGACTGCCGCCGGCTTGCAGCACGTCCGCGACGACCTGCGGCGCGGAGGCGGAGGCCTTGAGTTTGACGCTCGGGGCAATATTGTACTTGCTCCGAAGGTCGCGGATCGCCCGCACGACGTCCTGAACGACCTGGATCTTCGCCTCGGCCACGGCGTCCTTCAGCGACGCCAGGCTCTGGGGCCACGGCGCGATCGCGAGGGCCTCGGCGTTGTCGCCGGAGGCGATGCCCCGCAGCTCGCGAACGGGCGTGAGGTCCCTGAGATTCTGGTAGATGCCCTCGCTGATGAAGGGAATGAACGGGTGCAGCAGACGCAGCGTCTGATCGAGGACGAAGGCCAGGACGTTCTGGGCCACGCCCCTGGTCGCCTCGTCGCGCACTCGGTACTTGACCCATTCGAGATACCAGTCGCACAGGTCGTTCCAGAAGAAGCGGTACAAGAGGTTCAGCGGCTCGCTGAACTTGAACGACTCGACGGCCGCGGTCACCTCGTCGCGCGTCGCCGCCAAGCGGGACAGGATCCAGCGGTCGGTGACGTCCAGCCGGCTCGCGTCGAAACCGGCGGGGTCCATGCCTTCGAGGTTCATCATCGCGAACCGCGACGCGTTCCACAGCTTGTTGCAGAAGTTGCGGCCGACGTCGAACTTGGGCGACGTGTTGACGGTCCGCCCGTCCGGAAGGGTCATGGACGCCACCGGCATGCGGATGTCCTGCGTGTCCGTCGTCATGGTCGCCAGCGTGAACCGCATCGCGTCGGCGCCGTGGCTGTCGATCACGACGAGCGGATCGATGCCGTTGCCCAGGCTCTTGGACATCTTGCGGCCTTCGCCGTCCTGGATCATAGCGTGAATGTAGACATCGCGGAACGGGATATCGCCCGCGCAGTATTGGCCCATCATCACCATGCGCGAGACCCACAGCGTGATGATCTCGCGGGCGGTGCACAGCACGTTGCCCGGGTAGAACGTCTTGAGCGTCGGCGACTCCTGCGGCCAGCCCAGCGTGCTGAACGGCCACAGAGCCGACGAGAACCAAGTGTCGAGCACGTCGGAGTCGCGCTTCCACCCCTGGGATTCGAGCTTCTTCTCCGAGTCCTCATGATCCGGCGCCACGCAGGCGAAGACCACAGGGCCGTCGTCGGTGTCCGCCTGAACCGAATGAACGCCGGCAGGAAGCTTCTGGCCGTTCTGCTGACCCGCCTTCGACCACACAGGGATGCGGTGTCCCCACCAGAGCTGACGGCTGATCGGCCAGTCCCGCAGGTTCTCCAGCCAGGTTTGATAGGTCTTGGCGTACCGTTCGGGGATGAACCGCAGCCGGCCGTCGAGCAGGGGCTTCAAGGCCAGGCCTGCGAGCGAATTCACGGGGACATCGGTCCCTTCGATCATGCCTTGGCCGAACTTCTTGGCCAGGTGCGGGATCGGCTGCTTGACCGCGACGTACCATTGATCGGATAGATACGGTTCGATCGGGACGTGGCTGCGGTAGCTGTGGCCGACTTCGTGCGCGTAGTCGCGGACGTCCTCCAACAGATTCTCCTG
>JBDKUU010000711.1:0-7049 GCA_039679525.1 Phycisphaerales bacterium
TTGACCGACGCCATCAATCGGGCGAACACGGATAGCCTGAACCTGGCGGCCGAGGCCCTGTTCAAGACGATTGCCGCCCACGGCAATCCGGACGACAAGAACGGCAGTTGGGCCGGCGGCCGGGAAAGGGTCGGCCGCTACCTGGCGAGCCTGGACATTCCCGCCGAGGAGTTCAAGATCGACGACGGCTGCGGACTGAGCCGGCAGAACCGCCTCACCACCAACGTGCTGTCGCGGGTGCTCCTCGATCAGTATCGAAGCGGAAACTGGGGGCTCTTCCAGGTGTCCCTCGCGGTCGGCGGCGAAGAGGGCACGATCGACAGGTACTTCAACGAGCCGCGATACCGCGGCAAGATCCACGCCAAAACCGGTTACATCAGCGGCGTGCGGGCCTTCTCCGGCGTATGCCTGACCGACCGCGGCCCCTACCTCTTCTCGGTCCTCTCGAATGGCCCGAAAGGCCTCAGCCGCGACGCGATCAACGGCGTGGCCAAGGCGATCATCGACGAGTACAGGGCCCCGGCCGACACGGGTAACTAGTCATATCCGCCAAGGTCCCTGGACAATTCGACGCGCACCGATGGCGTCGAAATCCGAAATTCGAAGCTCGAAATCCGAAACAAGCACGAATGACCGAAATCCAGAATTCGAAACGGGCTCTCGCCCTGCGCCAGCGTTTGGGTCATTGGTGCTTTGGATTTGGGATTTGTTTCGGATTTCGAGTTTCGTGCTTCGAATTTTGACTCGGTTCCACCTCACGGACGCAGGCACGCTTCCAACGAATCTGCGTTCTCCTGCCGCCAGTCCGTCCCGACGAGCTGCCGCAGCGGTTTCTCCAGATCGGCGAATCGCCCGATCTCGACGCCCACGATCACCGCGGAAGGGGGACGATCTCTCGTCATCTCCGCGAGCGTCGCCGGGCCCACGGCGTGCGCGATCTGACGCTCCTGCGGCGTCATGCGGTCCGCGATGCGGTAGACGATTGAGCCGCTGGAGAGTTCCGGATAGACGTCGCAGCCGCCTTCGAGGGCGTACAAGGGTCCCAGAGTCAACACGAGCTTTGGTTCCGTCGCCTGCCTGGTCAGTTCCCGCGAAAGATCGTGCACTCGGATCGGCTCCCACTTTTCGGGGACGATCGCGAAAATCGTCCTCGACAGAACCGCCGGGTTGGCAAGAACGCCGACAAGAGCGCCGCCCCACAGGACGACGGTCCCTGTATGTGCGTTGCGTCCCGCGGAATTCCCGCGAGAGAGGGCCAGCAGCGGGTACGCCAGCGCGATCGCCAGAAACGGCACCGGCATCGCCAGGTACTGGAGCCACATCGTGGGCGGGATGTACGCGATCGCGAGGAACGCCGGCGGCAACAGGGCCGCCGCGACGGCTCTGCGTCTCTCGTGCTCGTCCAGACGCGAGCGGCGGCGGAATCCGACCCAGGCCAGTCCCCCCGCGAGGATCAGCAGGACCAGGTAAGCCGGCGTGAGAACCGCACTGAGGGTCAGGCCGGCCTTGTCGAGAGTCATCCCGATCTCGTGCAGCCAGCGGCCGTAGAGCGTGGGAATCCGCACGAGATTGAGCCAAAACGCCTCCGGCGATCGGGCGATCACCCAGACCGGCCAGATTGCGGTTGCCACGGCGCCGGCCACGAAGGGCAAGGCGGTCCGGACTCTGTTCGCCAAGGGGCCTCCCGCCATCCAGAGCAATATGACAAAGAACGTCAGCTCCACCAGCGCCGTCGTCACGCGCATGCACGTGGCGAACGTGAGCAGGATTCCCAGAAGGGCGCCTCGCCAGTAACGCGACCGCTTCCGGAAATCGGCGGTCAGGAGCAGCCACAAACTCAGCGCAACGCACAGGATCACCACGTCGTGATTCCAGGCGTACCCGGCCGCGTAGTCCACGAAGGGATTGAACAAATACAGCACGGCCGCGGCGAGGCCGAGCAGCAGTCCTTCCACGCGACGCTCGCGGAAGATGGAGCGATAAATCAAGATGATGAGGAGCAGCACGCCAATGTCGCTGACGACCGAGACGAGCCTGCCCGCGAGCAGATAGTGGGTCGTGCCCAGAGTCCTGTAGAGAGCCGCCAGGAGCAGCGGGTGGCAGGGGAGTTGCGAGGGATAGGAGAAATCGCGATAGATCGACTGGCCCTGGCTCAGCAGCGCGCCGGCCGTGCAGTACATCTGCTCGTCTCGGGCGAGTTCCTTGGTCATGCTGTTGGCCAGGATGGCCGCGACCAGTACGAGGACGATCGCCGCGCCCAGCGGCCGCGCAATCGCCTGCACGGCGGCGGGCATTCCTGCCGTTGCGCTCGATCTACCCCGATTCGCTGGAGCCACGCTCCTGTGCTTACCACTCGGCGAGTTCACCCATGAGCTCCTCAACCAGGTCCTTCATCGTTACGATCCCGACCGGCGCGTCTTTCGAGCCGCGACGGCGGGTCACGAGAACCATCTTCGCCTGTTCCCGGCGGAGCACTTCGATGGCGTCCGTCACCAGGGTCTCCGCGTCCAGGCTTCGCACCGGCGTGAGAACGCTTTCGAGGCCCTGGAAGGGGGCGTCGCCGGCCAGCGCATCGTAGACGTTGACGAAGCCCGCGATGTTCGAAGGCTGATCCCGCCACACCAGGAGCCGCGTGAAGGCGTGCTTGCTCATCTCCTCCAGGAGAGCGGCTCGATCCGCCTGAATGGGGACGGCCTGAACCCGGGACATCGGAATCATCACCGCGTTGAGCCGAAGCGTGGGGATGTTCGCGACGCGGTCGAGCATCTCCGCCTGAACGTGGCTGAGCAATCCCTCCTCCTGCGTGTCCCGCAGGATCGTCTTGACGTGGTGAATGTGGCTGGACGCCATCACCTGCCTCGATGGGACCGGCGCGCCGACGAGGCGCGCCACAAGCCACGAGATCGCTCTGAGCAACGGCACGATCCCCGACCATGTCAACGCCCGGTGGACGACGTAGAGAACGGGCCCCAGGTACGGCGTCAGAACGTCGGCGCGATACAGAAAGAGATTCTTGGGCAGCGACTCCGCGAAGACAAACAGCAGCGGGGCGGTCAACGACGTCGCCAGCAATTCCGCGGTATGCTCCGGGGCCACCGCCAGGAACAGGTACGTCACGCTGCTGGTGGTCAGATAGTTCACCATGTTGTTGCCGACGAGCAGGGTCAGCAGCAGGGCGGAGCCGTCCCGCATGGCCTTGCCCAAAAGGATGTATCGAAAGTCGCCTTTCTCTTCGCCCAGGCGCAGCCGCAGCCGGCTCATGCGATAGATCCCCGTCTCCATCCCGGAGAAGATCGCCGAGAGGACGATGGTCACCAGCGTCACTGTCAGAGCAGCGATCATTGCGGCGCCTCGCTCGATCGGATTGGATCGAAACTCAGGACCACGGTCTCGATGCGATGCCGGCTGACGCGGTCCACGGTGAACTTCAGGTTCCCCATGTGGGCGACGTCGCCCTTGCGGGGGATCTTGCCCAGAAGGGCGGTCACGAGTCCGCCGATGGTGGAAAGCCGCGTCTCTTCGATATCGACGCCGAGCACGTCCGCCCAGTCGTGGATCGCCAGATCGCCCGCGAGCCGATACTGGAAGGGCCCCAGTTGCTTGATCGGCTCCACGCCCGAGACCAGTTCCATCCGCCCGAACAACTCCTCGGCGATGTCCTCCAGCCGTACGGAGCCCGCGATCCCGCCATATTCGTCCACGACCACGGCCATGTCCGTCCCCGTCTTGCGGAAGAACTCCAGCAGGGACTCCACGGTCTTCTGCTCCGGCACGAACTGGACAGGCTGGACGAGCTTGTCCAGCGGCAGATCGGGCCTGAGAATCAACTGCCGCAGGTGGACCATCCCCACGATGTTGTCCATGTGCTTCACATAGGCCGGCATCTTCGTCAGGTGCAGCGTCTGCATCCGGCTGCGGACGGCCGCCGGAGGTTCCGCCGCGTCGCACAGGGCCATGTCCACCCGCGGCTGCATCACGTGGCGGACTTTGAGCAGCCCCAGTTCGACGACCTCGCCCATGAGCTTGGTCTCATTGGCGCTAATCAGACCCCGCCGTCGGCTCAGATTCACCAGCGAACGGAACTCCGCCAGGCTGATCATCTCCGGCTGACGGGCCCCGCCGAAAAGGATCCGCATGATCGGCTCCAGGAGAACCACGCGGAAGATCGCGGCGATCGGTCCGAGCACCTGCACGACCAGAAAGACCGGCACCGTGACCGCGATCGCAAGAGGACGGGAAGCCGTGTACGTCACGGACTTGGGCAGAATCTCCCCGAATAAGACCAGCATGATGAAGGTACAGACAGCGACCGCGGTGGCGGTCCCCAGTCCCCAGCTCCTGCCGACGCGCAGCACCAGCACGCTGGACGTCGCGAAGTACAGGACGTTCACCGTGATGTTGCCCAGCAATAGGCAATTCAGCAGGTGGACGGGCTTTTGGAGCAGGCGGGCGGTGAGCTTGTGTACGCGATGCGCCGAGGCGCCGAGCTGCTTGATCTGCCGGCGGGTGAGGTTGAACAGGGCGGTCTCGGACCCGGAGAAAAAGCCCGAACTGCACAGGAGCACGAGCAACAGGAGAACGTGGCCGAAGTTCTGATAAGCTTGGGCGATCATGGCCGGTCGTGCGGCGGCTTTTGCGGCAGGCGGATCGTGAACGTGCTTCCCTTGCCGGGCTGCGACGTCACGCCGATCTCGCCGTGATGGGCGTCCACGATTCGCCTGCAAAAAGCCAGGCCCACGCCCGAACCCGAGTTGGAGCCGGCGGGGCGGTCCTTTCCCGTCTTTGTCGTGAAGAACGGGCGGAAGATGTTCGTCAGGTTTTCCGGCAGGATGCCCCGGCCGGTGTCGCTTACGACGATTTCGACGTGGTCGGCGTCCGCGGAGGCCGTCACCTTGAGGATTCCGCCCCCGGGCAGCATCGCGTCGCGGGCGTTCAGAATCAGGTTCATCAGCACCTGTTCGATCTGAATGGGCACGCACTGGACCTGGAGATCATCCGGGACACTCGTCTGAACGGTGATGCTGTCCTTGGCGAAGTCGCGGCACAGGCACGTGAACACCTCGTCGACCATCGTTCGAACGCCGGCACGCTCCGGCTGGTGATCCTGCCCGTTGGCCATCGCGAGCATGCTCTGCATGATCCGCGACGCCCGTTTGCAGTTGCGAACGGTTTTGTCGAGGGCCTTCTTGGCCAGGGCGGCATCGTCGGGATTCTGAACCGCCAGAGCCGCGTAGTTCGTCAGCGGCGTCAGCAGATTGTTGATCTCGTGGGCGATCATGGTGGTGGCTGAACCCAGTGTGGCCAGAGCCTGAAGTTGCGTGTTCTGGGCCTTCAGCGCACGGTTCTCTTGTTCCTGTTCCGCGAGGCGTTGATGCAACGATAGGCGTTTTTCGATGATACTTGTCAACGGCCCACTCCTTGTATACAATCGACCATCGGTATCCGTACGGGAACATTATCTACCGGAGGCGGCCGTCACACAAGGGTTTACCCGGCGGCCGGCCGGATTTTTTGGACGGGCTTTCCTCATGGCTCAAGACAGCAAAAACCAGGAAAAACTGCCGACCGTGCTCGTGGTGGACGACAACCAGCAGAATCTCGAACTGATCCAGGCCTACCTGGAGGACGTCGAATGCCAGACGAAGGCCGCGCACGACGGGATCGAGGCCCTCGACATCGTGGCCAAGAGCAAGCCCGACCTGATCCTGCTCGATGTCATGATGCCCAAGATGAGCGGGTTCGAAGTGTGTCGCAGGCTCAAGAGCAATCCCCAGACTAGCGACATCCCGGTCATCATGGTCACCGCCCTGAACGAATTCGGCGACATCGAGCGGGGCATCGACTCCGGCACCGACGATTTCGTCAGCAAGCCGATCAACCGGCTCGAGCTTCTCACCCGTATTCGGACCATGCTTAAACTCAAACACCTCACCGACCGTTTGCAGCGGACCGTCGCGTACCTCAGCGAGATCGAAAAACAGGCCCAGCCTGACGACGTCGGGTCGGCCGGCCGTTCCTGAGATTATCTGTCCCGCGACCGTCGCCGCACCGGCGGGGGACCGCGATCGCCCTCTCCGACTCCCCTGTATCGTCCGATAATCCGCCCTCTAGATCCCGAACAGACCCTACAGCACGCACAACCGCCAGGTTCTCCGATCCAAACGACTGCCCGCATCGGAATGCGTTTCACGAAGCGTTAACATCCCTCGCGAATTGGACGATACCTCAGCAGAACCTTGTTCCCGGCAGCATATGGCAAGATATAGGAGTGAGGGATGGGCGGTTTGTTGGAAATCCTCGGCAGGGCGATCACTGTCAATACCCCGGAGCTGATCTGGCACTGGCTCAACGAGAAACGACAGGCGCAGGCGGACGCCGACGGAGCGGAGAATCCCCAACTGGATCAAGTCCTGGACCTGATGGGCTACGGCAAGTTCTCAGAGGCGAGAGAACAAGTCCGAGCGTATCTGTTCGCGAATCCGTCCTGTTGTTCCGGCCGGATGGCCGCGGCGGCGCTGTTGCTGCAGGAAAACAGCCTCCAGGAAGCGATTCAAGAACTGAACTCCATCTACGTGCGGCAGCCCAGCAATACGCTGGCGTTGTACGTTCTGGGGCACTGTTTCGAGCGGCTCGGGCATCAGGCCCAGGCCGTCGAATTCTATCAGGACTGCATCAAGTTCAACGGCCAACTCCAGTTGCCCGCCCAGCGACTCGCGGCGATCTACTTCAAAGACGGCCGGCTGACCGACGCAATCGCCCAGTACGAGCCGTTGAAGGAGTTCTTCCCGGACGACATCTCCACGCTGGTCACCCTCGGCCATCTGTACATCGCCACGGGTCAGTACGAGCGAGCCGTCGAGACGTTCAACACGGCGATTCTCATCCATCCCGATAATTTCATCGGCCGGGACGACGAGCTCGAGCAGTACATCTGCGACGGCCAGTTCCAGGAGGCCCTGGACCGCGTCGACGTTCTCCTGACGGAAGAACCCGATCGCGCCGATCTGGTGGCCAAGCAGGCCGACATTATCGGAATGATGGGCGGTACG
>JBDKUU010000712.1:0-1943 GCA_039679525.1 Phycisphaerales bacterium
GTGGGAGTCGGATGAAGATTGGGGCTGGGCGTGCTTCCATTACGGCCGATGGGATTGGGACGACGACTTCGGCTGGTACTGGGTGCCCGGATACCACTGGGGGCCGGGATGGGTCGCGTGGCGGACGAGCCCCGAGTTCATCGGCTGGTGTCCGCTGCCGCCCGAGGTCCGATGGGAGCCAGGCTTCGGCCTTGACTTCGGCCGCTACGACATCGACGACATTCCATCCAGACGCTGGGTGTTCGTGGAAGGGAGGTTCTTCGACGCCCCCAGGATCCACAACCACGTTGTGCTCGTGTCGCGAAACGTCACTCTCCTGCGCGACACCCGTCCCATCGCCCGGTTCGAAAGCGTCGACGGCCGCATCGTGGACCGAAGCATCTCGGCCGGACAGGTCGAGTACTTCACGCACAGGCCCGTGGAACGGTTCCACGTGCGATATGTGGACAGCGCGCCGGCCATGCGTCTCGGTCGCGAGCGGGACGGCGAGGTCGCAGTCTTCAGTCCACGCATCCGCCGGGAGGAGGTCGGCATAGCGCCGCCTCGAGGCGGGGAACTGGAGAGGCGTCAAAGAGTCGAGCGGGGGCAATTGATGGAGCAGCAGCGGGCCGAACGAGCGCGTCAGCAGGAGCGTCACGAGGCGGAGCGTGCGGCCCCTGATATGAATCGAGAGCAATTGCAGCGGAGGCAGGAAGTGGAACGCGGCGCCCTGCAGGCCGAGCACGAACGCCAAAGCCGTATTTTGGAGAACCGCCAGCAGCAGGAACGCGGGCAGTTCCAGCGTCCGGGCGGAACGTTCGCCCCACGAGGAAACGGCGGAAGAATCCGCCGGTAATTGCGACTTCGCTCTTCTCGGACCTCGCATCCGCGCGTAGCCTCATCGAGGATTCTCCGGCACACTCCGCACCAGGTTGATTGTGCGTAACTTATTTAACCGCAGGCTTTTACGTCGCCACAGCCAATTCACTATAGGATTTGTAGGGATTAAGCCTCTTGCTGGAGGCCGCGCTGTTAGGTTCACACTAAACAACCGCACAGATCGCCTTGCTATCGGTCTGCCGAATCCGGTAACATATAGGGGTCGGCAGGATTCAGGGGCCGGCATTGAATAGGTCATATGGCCCCCGGCGAACCGGCCGGAGGTTAATATAGGAGTGAGGAACGAATCATGGCTGCGAGGCGCTGCAGCGCAGGACGTACTTCCGGCGGCGGATGGAGGCAGTCTGCCGACTGGGAGAGCCTGCGGCAGAAGTTGTTCGAGAAATGCATCTGCGACCTCGGACTTCGAATCAAGGGCTCGCCCCTCGAACCTTTCATCCGGCAGCTCGAACAGGAACTGGCGGCCAAAGGCGTGGATTACAAGCCCTCGTTCTATCTGACCGACAGTTGGGGCTGCCCGGACAGGGTGCCCGCGATCGGCATCCCCTTCTATCTTGCCAGCGATTCGCTCGGCCGCATCGAACGGGAGCAAACCGGCAGCTTGGAAGACGGCCAGACGATCATGCAGTTTCTGCGGCATGAAGTCGGCCACGCCATCAACTACGCGTTCCGGCTGTGGAAAGACCCGAGCTGGCGGGCGACGTTCGGTTCGTTCTCCAAGCCCTACCGCGATGTCTTTCATCCGAATCCGCGGAGCCGGCGATTCGTCCGACACATCTGCAGTTGCCCCTATCGCTACACGTACGCCCAGAAACACCCCGACGAGGACTTCGCGGAGACGTTCGCCGTCTGGCTGACCCCGCGGTCCGGCTGGCGCCGCAAGTACCGCGGCTGGCCTGCAATCGAAAAACTCAAGTACGTGGACCGCCTGATGCGGCAGATCTGCGGCGAGCAGCCCAAGTGCAGACGCGGGAGGCTCGTCAAGCCGGTCTCCAAGCTCACGTTGCCCCTGGCCGAACACTACCGCCGGCAGACCCAGAAGTACGGCAAGACCGGCTAGAGCA
>JBDKUU010000713.1:0-8308 GCA_039679525.1 Phycisphaerales bacterium
CCTCAATTGCGAAGGCTGCACCATGAGAGTCTCGGTTTTCCATCTGGCGATGTTGTGTGTGACCCTCTGGGCCGGGAATGTCGACGCCGGCCTGATCTCCAACGGCAATTTCGAGTCCGGCGCCGGAGGGTTCTCCTCCGAGTATTTGTACAGCGTCGATTTGACCGCCAGCGGGACGGCCGTCGTCGGCGTCAACCCTCGCGACCATCATCCCCTGGCGGCATCCTACGGCGACCACACGTCGGGAGTCGGCCGGATGTTGATCGCCAACGGTTCCATCAGCGGCAGCGACGCCGTCTGGGAACAGACCGTCACGGTCGCTCCGAACACCGAGTACGCGTTCTACTACTGGCTTTCCGCCTGGACGCCCTGCACGACCCAGCAGGCGCAGATTCGATGTCTGTTCGACGGCGTTCGCACAGGCCCCGCGGGTTTCACGCCGCCAGAGGCGGGGGACTGGGTCGTCACCTTGTTCCGATGGAAATCCGGGTCTGCGTCGCAGGTGAACATTCGATTGGTGGACCGCACGGGGACGATCGAGAACAACGACTTCGCCCTCGACGACATCGGCATGATCGCCACCGGCGGGAACTACGTCCTGATGACCTCGTCCACCCTGGGCGGTTCGGTCGAGTCGCCCGGCGAGGGGACCTTCCTGGTTCCGCCGGGCGAAACAGTCGTCCTGGAGGCCAAGTGCGATCCCGGGTACGAATTCGCGGGCTGGTCGGGGGAAATCTCCGATCCGGGCGTCCGGATCTGGGCCGACATGAGCACGGATCGTGTTGCGACGGCCGGTTTCCGGAAGCTGGACTACCCGGTGACCATCCGGGCCTCCGGCGTGATGCCGAACGAGTTCTCTGCGTGCGACGGCTCCGCCGGCAGGCTGGATGTGCTCCGCGACGCCATGGAATCCGGGACGCGGAACGGACTGGTCCTTGGCGAGGGCAGCGGTTTGTGCAAGGCGACCTATCTGTTCCCGATCTTCCGGCCGCCGACGGGAATCGAGGGGCTTTCGCGGGTCGTGGTCGACGTCTACGGCACGACGATGTCCTCCGGCTCGACCGTCTGGGTGGGGGGCGACGGGCCGCACCGGCCGATCGCAGGCAACGTGCGGGTCTCGTTCGGTCCCAGTCGGATCGCGAGTCTGTTGGAGGATTCCCAGGAGCCTGTGTACTGGCTGCCCGTTCGGATCGACGCCATCATGGGACGTTGGGACCTTGCGGCGGTGTACGTCTCCTATGAGTGCCCGGGCGTCCCGGAGGCTCTGCTTCGCCGGTTTCACGATGACTACAGCATCTATCGGGCTCTGGAATGCTACGCGAGCGATCCGGGCATCCGGGATTTGTTCGCCTTGCGTTCGGGCGACGAGTCTCTGTGGAACGCGGTCATTCGAACGACCGCTTTCGCAGAAGACATGATCGATACGGACGGCGTCCTGAAGAACGCTGTGGGCGAGAGCATTGAGGGCCTGCACGATTCCGTGGCCTGTTGGGCATCGTCTTCTCCGGGCGACTTGACGGCCTTGACAGCCTGCAATTCCGGGAGGATTCTGACCTGTCTCGATGACGCGGCATCCCGCGGCCGGCTGCACATCCATGCCTATGCAGAAGCCCTCGGTGATGGGGTCCTCTCGCAGGAGGAAGTCCGGGGACTGAATCAGGGGCTCGCCGACTGGAAGGCGGATCTGATCGACCTGGACGCCTCGATGCGGGCGACATTCGAGTCCCTGTGCGGAATCCGCGATGACGCAGCGGCCTCACGGAACGACAGTTCCCGCAATGCCGCGGAAACGATGATTCTCGCCCTGTCGCCGTGGCTTGCAGGGAAGATGGACGAGTCTGGATGCCGGACTTCAACAGGTCCGACGTATCTGGAACAGGCCGTCCAGGGCCTTCAGGAGTTCGAGGCGCAGTAGCGCAGGGCATGCTCCGGATGCGCGTTCGACGGGCTCAGAGGCGAGGCAACTGGACGACGACCGACGTTCCGTCCTGCGGATTCGACGTGATCGTGACGTCTCCGTGATGTCGCTGGACGATCTGGCGGACGATGGCCAGGCCCAGACCTGCGCCGCCGTGGGCCTGAGATCGCGAGGGATCGGCTCGGTAGAAGCGATCGAACAGTCGAGGCAGGCATTCCGGCGGGATCGCGCCGCCTTCGTCATGGACGCAGGCTGTCACCCAGGGGCCCGGTCCGTCCTGCACGGTGATGCGAACGACTCCCTGACGCGGCCCATATTGCAGCGCGTTGTCCAGCAGATTCGTGAAGAGCTGTCTCAACTCGTTCTCGTTCCCTCGAACCGAGACGGCGGAGCCGTTGGCGAACGCGACGCGGCTTCCTCGCCTTTCGGCACGGTCGTCGAACACCTCCGCCAGGGATTCCAGCAGGGCGTCGAGGCGGACCTGCGTCGGATTGACCGCCTCGTCGGCGGCATCCAGCCTTGCCAGGGCGAGCAGTTGCGCCACCAGTTGCTCCATCCGGCCGATGTCCCGCAGGGCGTCGTCGATCCCTTCCGCGTACTCGGCTGCCGCACGAGGTTTCATCTGCAGGGTCTGGAGAGTGCTCTTGATGATCGCCAGGGGGGTTCGCAATTCATGCGTCACATCGGCGGTGAGCTGCTCTTGTTGCTGCACGGCTTTGTTCAGACGCACGAGCATGCCGTCCACCGCGGACTTGAAGGGCTGCAACTCCGCAGCCACCTCGCCCATCGTCTGGCTTTCCTGCCGCAGGTTGCGGTGCGTGATCTGATCCAGTTGCTGTCCCGCGCCGAAGACCGGCCGCAGTCCCCAGGAGATGATTTTGGGCACCAGCAGCAGGGCGGCCAGCGTGATGCCGCCGCCCAGGATCGACAGGAGGCGGAGAAACTCGCCGACCTCATGATAGACGTGGTCGCTCGAACGGGCCACGAGGATGTTCATCGTGCGATGGTCGCAAACCTGGCGCATCCACAGGACGCGAAAATATCGCTCGCTCTGCGGCATCGCATCGCCCGGAATGTTGAAGAAGTCGAGCCCATTTATCTCCGGCTGCTTCTCCAGGGGCGGGTGAAGAAGCCGCTGCGGCAGAGGCTTCTTGGCCGAGCCGGTCGTGAACAGGTCCTGGGGTTCGCCCTCGGCCCAGACACGGCACTGGCCGGCGTATCCGGGGTTGCCGTAGCCGACGATGGCCCGCAGCTCGGTTTCGTAGTCCACATCGCTGGGTTCGTCGAGTTGAGCGCGAACTCCCTCGCCCATGGCTCTCAGCGTGGCATCGACGTTGTCCAGGAGAGACTCCCGAAACTCGATATAGGCCGAGATGGACAGGACCGTGATGATCACCAACGTCAGGAGCAACGTCACGAGGGACAACTGAAGTCGAATCGACAAGGGTTTCACGCCGTTGCCTCCCGAATCACGTACCCCAGGCCTCGGACCGTCTGAATCACGACTCGCTGCGGACTCGTGCTCAGCTTCCTTCGCAAGGCCGAGACGTGTACTTCGATGACGTTGGAGAAGTTCTCGGCGTTGAAATCATAGAGATGTTCGAGGATTTCGTTCTTGCTGACGATCTGGCCGGCCCGCAGCGCCAGGTACTCCAGGAGCCGATACTCCATGGCTCGCAGGGCGATTTGTTTCTCCCCCAAGGTCACGGCGCGGCTGGACACGTCCACCGACAGATCGCCCACGCGGACGATCGGATCGGGCCGGTCGTAGGTTCGACGCACCAGGGCGCGGCAGCGGGCGGTGAGCTCGCCGATTTCGAACGGTTTGGTCATGTAGTCGTCACTGCCGCAGTCCAGGCCCTGGATGATGTCCTCGGTCGTGTCCCTGGCGGTCAGAATGAGCACCGGGACCCGGCTGCCTTGCCTGCGCAGGTCTTTCAGGATGTCCAACCCGCTCATCTTGGGCAACATCAAATCCAACACGATCAAGTCGTAGGGATTGGAAAGGGCCTGATGTCGTCCATCCTCGCCATCCGTAGCGATGTCCACGGCGTAGGACGCCGTCTCTTTGAGCGCCTTGGCGATGTTGCGGGCGAGTCTGGCTTCGTCTTCGACTATCAATACTCTCATGTTTCGACCCTGGTTTCTGTGTCCACGCACGGGGGCTCGCCGGCCTCCAAGCCGATCTCATAGCCATTGTACAGGGCGCGCGAGAACCTGCAATGGTGGTCCACAGTATCATCAATATGACTTACGCCTCTTTTCAGGTTCCGTTCAGGTTCCTCGGGTAACCTGAGGATAGGAGGTCTGCGTCGTTGAGCGGCCGCTGGGACGGGTGAGGCCTGGTTTTCGGCGAGGCCGTCCCTGGTTGAAGGACCTGTAGGTGGGGAATCGATTGTGCGATTCGTGGTCGACGCCACACAATGGAATATGGATGTCGGACCGGGGGAGACGCCCGCAGCCGGAGCTTTTGCGAGTCTGGATCGCGTCTTTGAGTTGAGCGGCCCTCAGGTGTCCGCCGGCATACTGTGCAACGTCATCAAATGGTGCGTCGCCGGCCGCAACTACTATGTCAAGCGTTACTCTCCGCGAGGCAAGCACTTTCGCAAGGCGTTCAGCCGGAATCGGCCTCTCATCGAATGCCGCAACCTGCAGTACTTTTCCCAGATGGGCATCCCCGTTCCGCGGGTTGTCGCCCATGGCAGCCAGTACCATCTGGGCCTGCTGCGTCGTGGAGCTCTCGTCACGGAGGAGGTCCCGCAGGCGATAGACCTGCAAACCCTGGTGCAGACCAGACCCGAGATGTTCCAGGACCGGGCCTGGGTATTTGCGGTCATGCGTCTGCTCGCCAATTATGTGCGCCGCATTCATGAAGACGGGTTTACTCACAGAGACTTGAAGTGGCGGAACATTCTGGTGACAGGAGGGCCGACGCCCCGTATAGTCTTCCTGGATTGCCCCAGCGGCAGACATACGCTCCGTCCGTGGCGAAGATACTTCATGGCCAGAGATCTTGCAGATCTCGATCGGTCGGCCTCGACGCGGCTCTCGCGGACGATGCGACTGCGGTTCTACCTCTGGTATCGAGGCCAAACCCGTCTGGGGCCCAAGGACAAGGAACTCATAACGAGAGTTGTGGCGCTTCGAAGGCGGCGGGAAAAGTCGTCCGCCCGTCGCCGTTGAACGGGGATTCTGCGAGGATCGAATGACCCTTTGTGCGAACGATACTCTTCTCGACTCGACAACCGCAATCCTGGCCTGCCCTCATTGCCGCGGCGACCTTCATCGCGACGGGAACGGACTGCGATGCGAAAGCTGTTCGCACGCATACGAGCTGCGAGATGGTATTCCCTTGCTGGCTCGCTCGGGATCGAGCGAACAGTGGGGCGTCGAATCGAACGATGCGACGAGCACCGCGTACCAGACGCAATTCGAACAATCGGACATCGGGCCGCGGTACCGACAGCGGTATGAGAAACGATGGTTCAAGCGGCTGACGACCCGCCGCGAGATCCGCCACGTGGGGTCCTTGCTGGCGTCCCAGCCCCGATGCCGCCGTCTGCTCGACATGCCTTGCGGCGGCGGACGGGTGAGCGCTCCTTTTGCCGCGGCCGCCGATCTGCTCCTCCAGGCGGATCTGAGCCTCAGCCAGGTCCACATGGCCCGCCACACCCTTGGCTCGCGGGGCGGCATTCTGTGGTTCACGGCGTCGGCCTTCGTGATCCCCCTGAAGGATGGGGCGGTGGATGGGGCTGTCTGCAACCGGCTGACCCATCATTTGTCGCCGGCCGAACAGGAACGAGTGGTCCATGAGCTGTTGCGGGTGTCCGCTCGGTTTGTTATCCTGTCTTACTATGATCACGATTCTTTCAGAAGCTTGGGACGCCGCGTACGCGGCAAAGACGCAGGTCATACGATGCGTCGCGACGACCTTCGGACCTGGACGCAGCAGGACGGAGCCGTTGTCCGGCGGGATATTCCGCTCTGGTCCGCGGGCTCCCGTCTGCGCTACGCATTGCTTGAGAAACGCACCGGCTGAGCCCTTCGCGCCGGATTGGGGGCGGGCGAACGACGACGGAGCTGTCGATCCGACGCCCGGCGGTCAGTGATGAGTGAAATGGTGGGCGCGCACACGGACTGCCGGTGGGGACGGTATCGGCTTACGACCGGAGCCCAGTGCTGCTCGGCGAGATTCCTCGATTTGTGCTGTGACCCGGAGGCAGGGGCTGTCGGGGCTGGATGGGAGCCCGTGTCCAGTTCGCCGTTCGCGAAAGTGGCCCGATTCGAGTACGAGGGGGGGCTTTACTATCACAAAAAATATCTGGGGCGGGGATGGTCCGAGGGGGTGAAGGCCAGGGTGTTTGGCAGTCGAGCCCGGCGGGCATGGCGGGGCGACCGTCTGTTGGAAGCCAACTCGTTCGGCGTGCCGGAATCGGTGGTGATGGGCGAGCGGAGCACGGATTGCTTCGTCGTGACGCGAGCCGTGATCGGAGGAATAAGTCTGTCGGAGTACGTAGGAAGGCTCAGGCTGCGATCCGATTCCGAGTCGCAACGGGTGCGGCGGGTCCTGGCGGAAGAGCTGGGCCGAGTCGTGGGGCGGATGCACGCCAGGGGAATCATCCACGGGGATCTGCGGTGGGGGAATATCCTGATTGCCGAGGGGCCCCAGAGACCCCGGTTCGTGTTCCTGGACAATGAGCGAACGCGGCGGTATGCGAGAACGCCGAAGCGAAAGATCGTGAAGAACCTGGTTCAGTTGAATTTCGTTCCGGCGGGCTGTGTGAGTCGGGCCGAGCGTGTGAGGTTCTGGCGTGCCTACCGTGCGGAGCATCCGACGTTGGCGGGGGATTCGAGACTGTGGATTCGCCGGGTGTTTGCCGTCACCGCGCGGCGGTGGGCTCGGCGCAAGGCCAAGAAGGGACTGTTGTGAGTGATGAATGACGGAGGTCCGAATCCTGTGATCGCGCTGGCCCACGTGGGATTCGTCTATGCGCTGTTGCCGCTGTTGATGGCGGCCGTGATCGCCGTATGGTGGCACAGGGTGTGCTATCATTTGCGTGCCGTCGAGGCGGGCCGACTCTATCGCAGCGGCGAGTTGGGGCGGGTCGGGCTGTGGTGGGTGTGGCGGCGATACGGCATTCGGACGATCGTCAGCCTGATCACGGAGGGCGAATGCCATAGAGGAGCCACGCATCAGCGGGAGCGGCAGTTCTGCCAAAGCAAGGGAATCGAGCTGGTGCATCTGCCGCTGCTGCAGGGGACCATTCCCGAGCCCCAGCAGGTGCGTCGGTTCATCGAGGTATGCCAGGACGCCGAACGCCGGCCCGTGCTGGTCCACTGCAAGCAGGGGGTGGCCCGCACGAACACCAGGGTCGCGGTCAATTTGAAAGAGCGGTTCGGACGGCCCAACGAGCAGATCCTGCGCGAGTTGCCCCTCTTTGGGCATGTGATCGACAGCCCCCGGTACGACAAAATGAGAGCTTTCGTGTTGAGCTATAAGGCCGGGACGGAAGGAAGCGGTATTCCCCGGGATGCCGCCGGGGATCAGACCGCGAAGCAGCCGGCATGATGGTCATCCGAGAGGTCTGCCATAGCAAAGAAGCAAAGTCGCCGTCGCTGGAACGCTGGGAGTGTTTGACAGGGCGGTGGCCAGGAGCAGCAGCATCACGGCTGCGGTGACGCCACGACGCACCGGCCCTCTGCCCATTTTGATTCCGCAGGCAGATTCGCATCAACATCGGGGCAACGAGATGCGTCCAAAGACGTAGGGGTGTTGCCCGGGATAATCCCCCGCGCAAGCGGTGCTCGGTGCGTGCACACCCGGGGCAGCACCCCTCTCTCATTCACTCTGGGAAGGGATCGATATGTCGGGTCGTGGAACGCTCGTGGTCGTGGGAGTCGATCTTGCGGGGTCTCCCCGGCGGCCTACGGGCGTATGCATTCTCCGCGGGCTCAAGGCTCGCACGCACGTGGCTTTCGCTGACGACCAGATCCTGGATCTGATCGATCAAGCCAAGCCCGACCTCGTTCCCATCGACGCGCCGCTGAGTCTGCCGGGCACGCGAACGACGATTCACGACCGGTCCGGCGGGCACTTTCGCGAATGCGATATCGAGTTGCGGAAGCGGGGCATTCGGTTCTTTCCGATCACCCTGGGACCCATGCGGATGCTCACGGAACGCGGCCTCGCGATCAAAGCCGGAATCGAGGGGCTTGGCTATCGCGTCGTCGAGTGCTATCCCGGCGGGGCCCAGGACGTCTGGGGCATTCCTCGCCAGCATCGCGATATCCGAGGATTGCGACGCGGATTGGCGGATCTGGGCGTGCAGGGACTGACCTCAGAAATGACAGGCGACGAGCTGGACGCCGTGACCGCCGCCCTCGTCGGTC
>JBDKUU010000714.1:0-12444 GCA_039679525.1 Phycisphaerales bacterium
AAGCCCGCCGTGCACGCGACGCCCCTCGGCGGGGTGCGCGTCTCTCTGACCAATGTTGAATCCGGCCTCCTGGCGGCCGACTCCATCACGGGCAACGACGGCAGCTATTACTTCGACGATGTCAAGCCGGGCCGGTATAAACTTGCCGTGGATCCCAAGACCGTGCCGCCGGCTCACGTGTTGAGCGAACAAGAACGAATCATCGTCGTCGAACCCACGAGGAAGGAATCCCAGGATATCCCGATGCCTGACATCACGGCGATTGTGCAGAGCAAGCAGAAACCGTCCAACGACCAGAACAAAGAAGGCGGCGAAGTCCCTCCTGCGGACAAAGCGAGCGGGCCCAAGCAGTGATCTGCCTGCGCATGCGCGTCGAAGGAGTCGGCCTATGTCGCTTCAGGCGAGGGAATCGCCTTTCCGTGCTTCAGTTCATACCGCCATTTCCACGTGGCGTACAGAGGCGGATAGACAAGCAGCTCCAGCAGGAAGCTCGTGAGAATGCCGCCGATCATCGGAGCGGCGATCCGTTTCATCACGTCGGCCCCCGTGCCCATCGACCACATGATCGGGATCAACCCCATGAACATCGCCATGACGGTCATGATCTTCGGCCGCACGCGTTTCACGGCGCCGTGGATCACGGCGTCTTTGAGGTCCGCGTAGGTCTTGAGGCGGCCTGCGGCCAATCTCTCGTGATATGACAAATCGAGGAACAGCAGCATGAAGACGCCGGTCTCCGCGTCGAGACCCATCAAGGCGATCATGCCGACCCAAACCGCGATGGAGATGTTGTAGCCCAGAAGGTACAGCAGCCAGATCGCTCCGATCAGCGAGAACGGCACCGCGAGCAGGACGATGCCGGCTTTGACAGCGCTCTTGGTGTTCAGATAGAGCAGCACGAAGATGATGAGGATCGTCAGCGGAATGACGATCTTGAGCCGCTCGCGCACCCGTAGCATGTTCTCGAACTGGCCGCTCCATTGCAGCGAATAGCCCGGCGGCAACTGCAACTGGTCTCGGACCGCCTTCTTCGCCTCGGCGACGTAGCCGCCGACGTCGTTGCTCGTCATATCCACGTACACGTAGCCGGCCATCATGCCGTTCTCGTCGCGGATCATCGAAGGCCCGAGCGAGACGCTGATGTCGGCCACCGCCCCCAGCGGAATCTGGGCCCCCGACATGGTCGGGACCAGCACCCGCTGCAATTTCTCCAGGTCGTCGCGGTAGTCGCGAGCGTACCGCACGCTTACGCCGTAGCGTTCGGGCCCCTCGATGGCGGTGGTGACATTCTCTCCGCCGACGGCCGACATGATGATCATCTCGGCGTCCTGAATGGTGAGCCCATAGCGGGCGAGCTGATCCCGCTTCAACGTGAAGTCCACGAAGTACCCGCCCGACACGCGTTCCGCATAGACGCTGCGGGTCCCGGGCAGCGGCTTGACGATCTGTTCGAGTTGCGTCCCGATCTTCTCGATTTCGCTGAGCTGCGGCCCGAAGATCTTGATGCCGACGGGCGTCCGCACGCCGGTGGAGAGCATGTCGATCAGCGCCTTGATGGGCATGGTCCAGGCGTTCGTCACGCCGGGGATCTGCATCTTCGCATCCAGTTCCTGGATGAGCCGATCCCACGTCAGGCCCGGCCGCCACTGCTCTCTGTCTTTCAACGTGACCGTCGTCTCCATCATGGAGAACGGCGCGGGGTCCGTGGAGGTGCCGGCACGGCCCGCTTTCCCGAAGACGCGTTCGACCTCCGGAACCGACATCAGGATCTTGTCCTGGATCTGAAGGAGGTTCGCCGCCTCCGTGACGGACAGTCCCGGCAGCGTCGTGGGCATGTAGAGAATGGAGCCCTCGTTCAAAGGCGGCATGAATTCCGAGCCCAGGTGAAGGTACACAGGCACAGTCGCCGCCATCAGCAGAATCGCCGCGAAAACGGTCAACCAGCGATGGTTCAGTACGAAATTGCAGACGGGTTCATAGACGGCGAATAACACCCGGCTGACCGGGTGCTTTTCCTCCGGATAGTACTTGCCCACCGCCACCGTGTTGTACAGCCACGCCAACGGCCGGGGTCGAAACCGGTGATAGTCCATCCTCGTGAAGAGCATGCGAATGGCCGGGTCGAGAGTGATCGCCAGAACGGCGGCGATCGCCATCGCCAGGTTCTTACTGTACGCCAGCGGTTTGAACAGCCGGCCCTCTTGATCGACCAGCGTGAAAACAGGCAGAAAGGCCACCGCGATCACCAGCAGCGAGAAGAACACCGACGGCCCCACCTCCTTGAGGGCCTGGAGCCGCACGGCGTGGAAATCGCCCTTGCGTCCGCCCGCATTCCACTCCTCCAGTCGCCGATACGCGTTCTCCACCTCCACGATCGCCCCGTCGACGAGCACGCCGATGGAGATCGCGATGCCCGAGAGCGACATGATGTTGGCCGTCAACTTCATGCCGTACATCGGGATGAAGGAGAGCAGCACCGCGATGGGAATTGTCACGATGGGGATGATGGCTGAAGGGAAATGCCACAGAAACAGCAAGATCACGAAGCTGACGATGATCATCTCTTCGACGAGCTGATGCCGCAGCGTGTCGATGGCCCGTTCGATGAGGTCCGAGCGATCGTAAGTGGGCACAATCTCAACGCCCTTCGGCAACGACGGTTTGACCTCCTCGATCTTGGCTTTCACGCGATTGATGAGATTGAGGGCGTTCTCGCCCTGCCGCATCACGATGATCCCGCCGGCGGTGTCGCCTTCGCCATCGAGATCGGCGACTCCCCGCCGAATGTCCGGCCCGATCACGACGTCCGCCACATTCTTGATGAGGATCGGCGTGCCCGCGTTGTCCGTCCCGATGACCGTGTTCTCCAGGTCCTGGGGCGACTTGACATAGCCCTTCGCCCGAATCATGTACTCGGCGCCGGACATTTCGAGCAGCCGGGCGCCGACGTCGTTGTTGCTCTGCCGGACCGCGTCGACGACCTTCGTGAGCGGAATGTTGTAGGCCAGCAGCGCGTTGGGGTTCACATTGACCTGGTACTTCTACTGAAAGCCGCCGATGGACGCGACCTCGGCCACTCCCGGCACGCTCTGGAGCCAGTACCTCAGATACCAGTCCTGAAATGTCCGCAAATCGGCGAGGCTGTTGTTGCCGGTCTTGTCCACGAGAGCGTACTGATAGACCCAGCCCAGAGCGGTGGCGTCCGGCCCGATCTCCAACTGCACGCCCTGAGGGAGGCGGGCGGTGATCTTGCTGAGGTATTCCACCGTTCGGCTGCGGGCCCAATAGATGTCCGTGCCGTCCTGAAAGATGACATAGACGTAGGAGAAGCCGAAATCTGAGAACCCGCGAATGGCCTTGACGTTCGGAGCGCCGAGCATTGCGGTGACGATCGGGTACGTCACCTGGGCTTCCATGATGTCGGGGCTGCGGTCCCACTGCGAGTAGATGATGACCTGGGTGTCGGACAGATCCGGAATCGCGTCCAGGGGGATGTTGCGAATGCTGTACACGGCCGCCACGATCGCGGCGATCGTGAAGAAGATGACGATGAATTTGTTCCTCGCCGAGAACTCGATGATTTTGTCGATCATGGCGTTGACCCGTGCTGATGGCCGCTGCTCGGCTGGTTCGGTCCGCCCATTTGATTCAAGACGGCGTTGAGCTTCGACTCCGAATCGACAAGGAAATTGGCGGAAGTGACGACCTGCTCGCCCCCGGTGAGCCCCTCCAGGACCTCGTAATAGCCTTGGGCTTTCGTCCCAAGCTTGACAGTCCTGGGCTCGAAATACCCGTTGGGTTCGGCCAGGTAGACGATGTCGCGCGTGCCTGCGTGCATCACGGCGTCCTCGGGCACGGCCAGCCGCTCGCCGAGATCGAAGTCCATCCGGACATTGGCGAACATCTCGAGTTTGAGCTTGCCTTCGGGGTTCTCCACCAAAGCCCGGGCTTTCAAGGTGCGGGTCGCCGCCTCCAGCAACGGCGTGAGCGAAACGACCCGGCCCTCGAATGTCTGGCCCGGATAGGCCAGCGTGTCGACGTGAACCGGCATGCCCTCTCTGACGAGGCCCGCCTCGTACTCGTAGACAGTCACGTAGACCCAGACATTCTTGTCGTCGGGAGTGGGCAGGAACAGATTCGTCTCAGCCGAGCCCCTTTCTTCCATGGCCTTGATCTCGGCCTCGCTCATTCCCATGAGAAGGAGCCTGTACCGAGAGGCCTGCACCAACTGATCCGACTGCTTGTTCACCGCGCTCAAATCAGCCTTCTGGGCGATGGCGCGGCCCCTCAGCGTTTGCAGGTATTCCTCCTGTGCGGTGAACAAATTCGGATCATAGGCCACCCGGCCGACCGTGCGGATCTCGCCGGATAATCGCCGCATTGCGACCTGCCCCGTTTTGACTCCGATCAACTGCTGTTTCTCGGGAGAGATGTAGGCGCCGGGATGGGTCTGCGTCGTCTGATCCTCGTACACGGGCACGTAGTCCATGCCCATCTCGTCTTTCATCGGAACGGGAGACGTGACCTGCGGGTTCATGGGGTTGCGATAATACAGAATCTTGCGTTGGCCGCTTTCCGACGTCTGGTCGGCCTCCGGCATCACCGGCGTATCCTTCTTGACCAGGCTCATGCCGCAAATGGCGCAACTGCCAGGCCGATCCGACGTGAACGACGGATGCATGGGGCAATAGTAGAGCCCTTTCTCGCCTTGGGAGCCGCTGTCGCCGTGAAGGATCGCCGAGACTCTGGCGCGGGCCATGCAGTATGCGTCGTAGAGAACCCCTCGCTCGACGTAGGCGATCGCCGCGATGCCTATCAACGCGAGGCTCCCAAGGACGAGGGCGAGTACCCTGTTCTTTTTCATGGGCTCTCTCGATGCCGCCGATCAGTTCTTGAACTGGGGCAGCTTGGAGATGTACTTCTCGGGGTCGGCGAGGAACTTCGCCGGGCAAGCCTTGCAGCAGAAATACACTTTCTTCCCTTTGTACTCCACGAAGATGTTCTTATCGATCGGGTTGCCTTCCATGACCGGGCACGTCTTCTGCTCCGTCGCAACTACGGTAGCTTGCGGCTGTTCCGCAGATGTCTGCGCCGCCGTCTGCTGCTGAGCCTTTTGAGACTGCGCGGCCGCAGGCTGCTCTCGATTGCACCCTGCAATGATGGCCAACATCGTCACCAGAGCCGGGGCCAAGACCGCAATCAGCATTGTTCTTCCGGGGAATCTCGTCGTTCCACTCATCAAGGTCTCCTTTTCGGAACACACACACCACAGGCACTTGAGAACATCAATCGCTGAAACGACCTCCTGTCGAATTGCACACGGCAGCTTGTCCTGCGTTGATATGCATACTATTCCGATCGACTTACTGTTCACGTGTTTTTTCTTTGGTCCACGTCGGCCCTCCGTCTGTGCGCCCCCCCCTCCGCAAAGTCCCTTTGCCATGGTGGGACATTTGCTATCTTTCGGGTTGTGCAGGGTTTAGCGTCGAGATATCAGCGCCGATCAGCATCTCGATTTCGGCCAGTCTCTGTTGATGGTTGGTCGAGGCCCGCTCGTACTCGAGCCGGTATTGGAGCAGCGTCTGCTGGGCATCCACGAGGCTCAGGAAATCGAGTGTCCCGGCCATGTAGGCCGCCTCGGAAACCCCGACGAGTTCCTCGGCTTTGGGCACAAGCACTTTACCATAGAGCGTGGCCCTGCGACCGCTATCCTCAAGCTCATACAGAGCGAGCTGGGCCCGCGACGCCAGATCATTCTCCAGGTTCTTTCTCTCGTGCTGGGCTCGCCGAGCCATCGCTCTGGCCTGGATCTCGCCGGCCCGGTAGCTCTTTCGCCAGATCGGCAGATTCAGCTCCACCCCAAGCGAGACTTCATCATCGCCGCCGCCCGACATCGAATTCCCGGCCATCTCCATCCATTCGACGCCCAGGCCGATGTCCGGATAGTAGTTCTTCTTTGCCAAAGTCGCTTCCTGCCGAAGCCGTTCGACATCAAACTCCATCGCCCTCAATTCCGGGTTATGCTCCTTGAGAGCGGCGATCAGCGTGCCCCGGTCCACGTTTGCGACCTGAGTCGCCTCCTGGCTCGGCCATGGCAGCGGCCCGTCGACGGGACGGTTGAGGACGGCGTTCAGGCTCGCCACCGTGGGCTCTCTCTGTCGTTCGAGCGACACCAGATCGTTTTCCAGCTCGGCCGCCTTGATCTGCGCCCGCATGATGTCCGGATGACTCGCCGCTGAGGTGATGTACTTCGCCCTCGCGACCTCTTCGAAATGCCGCATCAATGCCAGATTCTCCCGTGCGATTTGGGTCGCGCCGGCCAGATAGACGTACTCGTAAAAAGCGTTCTTGACATCGAAGAACAGTTGGAGTCTCCTCGCCTCGTATCGCTTCTGAGCCGCGTTGGCCGCCGCGGCCGCCGCATCCGTGCGGGCTTCGATCTTGCCGAACCAGGGGAACGTCTGCATGATCCCCACCTGTCGGCGGGTGAGCATCTGCTCGACGAAATAATTGTAAGTGAATTTCGGATCGGGCAGCGTCCCAGCCTGCGGGATTTGCTGCACGGCGGCTTTCCATTCTTCAAATGCCGCCTTGAGGCCGGCGTTGTGGAGTGCAGCATATCGCAGGTACTGCGGCAGGGTCTGGAGCGCATTCACATCGATGGGAGGCTCGGCCGCTCCAAAGGACGTACCAGCCGCAACAGCCGCAACGAGAATGATAGCCGCAAGCACTTCCGATCTGACCATGCGCAGTCCTCCCATTTGCCATTGGTCCGCGGACTGTCGAGGTCAGCATCCGCGGCTTCAGAAATAGTCCGGCTCATTGCCGGCCTTCCACTTGATGTTGCAGCCCATGCTCGGCTTCTGCTCTTCCAGGGCGGGCTCGCCCGTCAGCACAGCATTCAACGCGGCCCGCAGGTCGGACCCGGTGACCGGCGTGCCGCTGCCCGGCCGGCTGTCATCCATCTGGCCGCGATACACCAGCCTGCGTCGATCGTCAAATACGAAGAAGTCCGGCGTGCAGGCGGCGTGATAGCTCTTGGCCGTCGCCTGGGCCTCGTCGAACAGATAGGGGAATGGGAGCCCTCTCTCCCTCGCAAATCGAACCATCAGCTCGGGTCGATCTTCCGGATAGCTGTCCACGTCGTTAGAGCTGATTCCCACGAAGGCGACGCCCCTGGCCTGGTACTCTCTCGCCAGCCGCACGAGACCGTCGATGACGTGCTTGACGAACGGGCAATGGTTGCACATAAACACGACGACCATCGCCCTGGCGTCCGCGAAATCCGCCGGCGACACCATCCGCCCGTCCACGTCGGGCAGCGAGAAGTCCGGCGCCTCGGTTCCCAGCGGCAGCATCGTTGAAGCGGTCATGACCATGATCGATCCCTCCCAACACCTACCGTGATATCTTCAATGCGATCTTTCCGAATTGCCCGGCGGTCTCCATCCTCTCCATCGCCTCACGGACTCTTTCCAGGGGGAAGACCACATCGACCACCGGCTTGAGCTTGTTGACCGTGACGGCCCGCAACATCTGCCGGAAGTCCTCGGCCGAACCCAGCGTTGAACCCATGGCGTTGAGCTGATTCCAGTAGAAGGCCCGCAGGTCCGTTTCGCCCCTGGCGCCGGTTGTGACACCACACAGGACGATTCGACCGCCCTTGCGGATGGAGGCGATATCGAGCGGCCAGGTCGCCGCGCCGACGGCGTCGAGGGCGACATCGACTCCGCGTCCCTCCGTCGTTTGCCTGACCCAGTCGACGACGTTTTCCTTCTGGTAGTTGATCGTGTGGTCGGCTCCCAACTGCCGGGCCCGCGACAGTTTGTCGTTCGAAGACGACGTCACGAGGACTTCCGCTCCGATCATCTTGGCGAACTGGAGGGCCGCGACCGCGACCCCGCCGCCAATGCCGTGGATCAGCACGGTCTCGCCGGGCCTGACTTGGGCCCGCGTCATGAGCATCCGCCACGCGGTCACGTGCGCCAGGGACAGGACGCCCGCCTCTTCGTCGCTGAGGTGAGGAGGCTTGGGATAGCAGTTCTCGGCCGGCACGGCCACCTTCTCCACGAAGGTCCCCGACCTCGCCATCCCCATGATTCCGAAGTCCGCACAGAGGCTCTGCTGTCCGCTCCTGCAGAACTCGCAGTGACCGCAGTTCAAGCCGGGGTAGAGCACGACCTGTTCGCCCACTCTGGGACTCTGCACGCCCTCCCCCACGGCGGCAACCATTCCGACGGCGTCGGAACCGAGCACGTGAGGCATCGCCAACTGCGAGCCGGGCCGGCCCTTGCGGACCCAGATGTCCAGATGGTTCAGGCCGGCACAAAGCACCTTGAGAACCACCTCGCCGCGAGCCGCAACGGGCTCCTTCACATCCAGAACCTGGAGGACATCGAGATCGCCGAATCCCTGAATCGCTGCCGCCTTCATAACGCGACTCCCCTGAACACAACGAGAATGACCCACACGGAACAACTACGCGGCAAGTATCAGCGAGTTCTCTCCTCAATGAAGATAGGGAAACAGCCCACTCGACAATCTCAAATTGCCGAACGCCCGTTCACTCGCGGAGATGAAACAAAGGCAGGCAATTTGTAGGGTGGGCTCTTAGCCCACGCGTTCCGACAATGGATGGTCACGCGTGGGTTGAGAACCCACCCTACGGGAATCGAGAAGGTTAATGCGTCCAGGGCCGTCACCGGGCCTTCACATCGTAGCAGAACAGCACGTCCGACCAGCGAAGGTAGAGCTTGCCGTCGCAGACGACCGGATAGGCCCACGCCGTCCCACTCGCGGTCGGGCGTTTGGGCAGCTTGAACGTGCCCTTGAGGTTGTACTTCTCGGGAGTGGCCTGGACCAATGCCACGGCCCCGTTTTCATACAGGAAGTACAGGCACCCGTCGGCGTACATCACGCAGCCGGAGCCGTCGCCGGGCTCGTCGGCGTGCCATACGATCTTGCCGGTCTTCAGTTCGATGCAGGTGGGCTCTCCCTTGTTGTGGTTGTGACCGCCGTAGATGTAATCGCCGACCTTGACGAATCCGCCGTGATGGCTCTGGAATTGTTTCTTATCGAGCCAGTAGACCTCCTGGGCCTTGACCCCGTCGCCGTCGCGGGACAGCTTCAGCAGGGCCGAGCCCGTCTGGTAGGCGGTCGACGCGAAAACGTAGTCGCCATCGATCAGGGGCATGGAGATGTTCGCCACGCCGTTGGCGACGCGGTTGTAGCCCCAGAGGAACTTGCCGTCGGCCGAGACGCCGACCACGCCCTTGTTCGTCAACTGCACGTACTGCTTCACGCCGGCCGCGTGACTGATTCCGATGGAGGAGTACCCGGCCTCGTCCTTGCCTTTTTCCCCGATGTCCGGCATCGAGCAGGTCCAGACGACGTCGCCCGTCTTCTTGTTCAGAGCGACCATGACGGCCTTCTGCCCGCCCGGCGTACACACAAGCCTGTCGCCGTCGATCAGGGGCGACTCGCTGAATTTCCAGCCGGGATTGGCCGCCCCGCCGAGGTCGCTCAGGAGGTTCTTGAGCCACACCACCTTGCCGGTGTCGGCGGCGATGCAGACCACGTTGCCGCCCGTGCCGATGGCGTACACGAAGCCGCCATCGACCGTCGGGGTGCAACGAGGGCCGTCATCATGGGCAGCTCCCATCTTGGTCGCCCACAATTCTTTCCGCGTGCCCAGATCGTAGGCAAGGACGAACTGGGCTTTCTCGTTGCCGGCCTGCCGATCGCCCATCGTATAGAGCTTGCCATCCTTGATCGAGACGCTCGAATAGCCCGGCCCCAAGCCGGTGATTTCCCACAGCAGTTTCGGGCCGCCCTCGGGCCATTGCTGGAGCAGACCCGTCTCTTTGGAGACGCCGTCGCGGTTCGGCCCCCGCCACTGCGGCCAGTCCGCCGCCGACAGGCTCCCCGCCAGAACGCAGATGATGCTAAAAACCACGATGGATTTGGTTGCACTCGTCATCCTGAATTCCTTCCAAACACCGATTGCCGTCCCCAACCCGTACCCAGGAACTCTCCACCCTGTTCAGAACCATCGTATTCTAATATACTGACCAGGGCAATTAGGTTCGCAGAAATGTCCCAGGGTCGGCCCCGTGACAATCAAAGGAGGCAATCATGAAGGACATCACACGTCGCGACTTCGTCAGAAGCTCGATGGCCGCCGGCACGGCCGTGACAGCGGTCGCCGCGCCAGCCGCGGAATCGCAGCCCCAGCCCCCCGCCGGGGGACGGATCAAGATCGTCGCCCTCTCGTGCAGTCCTCGCAAGGGCAAGACGACGGCCGCCTCGCTGGGCGTGTGTCTGGAAGCGGCCCGGCAGGTCAGCGACAAGATCGACACGGAACTGATCGAGCTGGCGGACTTCCGAATCAACGGCAATCTCGCCGCCGGCGTGGTCGGTCCCGAGGGCGACCAGGACGACTTCCCCAAGCTCGCCCCGCGACTGGCGGCCCCGGAAGTGCGAGGGATCATCGTGGGCACGCCGGTCTATTTCGGCGGCATGAGTTCCCTGTGCAAGGCGTTTCTCGACCGAGCCATCCTGCTGTGGCAGAACGACTTCGCCCTGAGCAACAAGGTCGCGGGCGTCCTGGCCTGCGGCGGCACCCGTAACGGCGGGCAGGAAGTGACGATCCATGCGGTGCAGGTCTCGCTGTTCTGCCAGGAGATGATCCTCGTGGGCAACGGCCGGCCGGGGCCACGGATCGGGGCGACAGTCTGGAGCGGAGCCGAGGGCGGCGTCCTCAAAGACGAATTCGGCATGGCCACGGCCAAAGCATTAGGACGCCGTGTCGCGGAGGTCGCGATGCGACTCGGCGTCGTATAGGTCCTATTCGTCCTATGAGTCCTATATGATCGATAGGACTATCGCTTGAACGCCAGCGCGCCCGTCGGACACGCTTTGACGCACTCGGCCGCCGCGACTTTGAGTCCCTCGGCGAGGGACTCGTCAAATGGCACAGCTACGCGAACGTCGAAGCCCCGGCCGATGAAGGCCAGCCCCAGTCTCTCGCCGCGCGATGAAGCGATCTGAACGCAGATGCCGCAGTCGATGCACTTGCCGGGCTCGTAAACGACATCCGGATGTTGCGTCTGCTGAACGAACGAACCTCGCTCAGCCTTGTACCGGGCCTGGCGGGCATCATATGCCTGTGAGTGCCGTCGCAGAAGGCAACTGTCGGACTTGGCGCAGTCGCATCGCAGGCAGCGAAGAGCTTCGGCACGCGCCTCGTCCCGCGTGAATCCGTCGATCGGCCGCAACGGCGCGGATCGCGACTGGCGGCTTGCCGACTGCAGGAATAGCTCCATCTCCACTTCGTCGAGCTTGCCCATGCGGCTGTTGAACAACCTGGCGGGTCCGACGACGCGTTCGCCGCTCAGGTACTGCTGAATCGATTCGGCTGCTTCCTTTCCATCGGCGACCGCACGCACAGCCAAGCGGCGTTTGCGAACCACGTCCCCGCCCGCGAAGACCGCGGGGATGCTCGTGGCGCCCGTCTTCGGATCGATTTTGAGTCCGTCGGACGTGGTCTCGATCCCGAGGGCGTCCGCATCGCCGGCCTTCAACTCGCCTGTCGCCAGGAAGACCGCGCCGAATTGCTCGCGGATCTCGTCCAGTAGGATCGCGATCCCCACTCGCGTGCGGAGCTTGAATGTCACGCCGAGCTTCTGGATCTGCGAGATCTCCGCGTTCAGCACGTTGCGAGGCAGAGCCCGTTCCGTCACAGCATATCGCAGCATGCCGCCGGGCTCGTCGTGCTCGTCGAAGACGGTGCAGTCGAAGCCATCCTGCTGGAGATAGTAGGCCGCGGAGAGACCCGCGGGACCGGCGCCGATGATCGCCACCCGCTTGCCTCGTTTGGCCGCCATTGTCGGGCTGTACGGCTGATTCGACTGGAGGTCCACGTCGGCGACGTGCCGCTTGAGCAGGCAAATCGACACAGAATCGTCGTGCTGTTTCCGCCGGCACACCTTCTCGCATGGGGCGGGACAGATCCGCCCGAGGGTTGCCGGCAACGGGATGTCCCGCTTGATCGTCGCGATGGCGTCCTGCAGTTGACCGGCCGCGATCTGCCGAATCATCAGCGGGATGTCCATCCGGGCCGGACAGCCCATCTGGCACGGACCCAGGCAGTCGCCGACGTGATCGCTCAGCAAAAGCTCCAGTGCCGCCTTCCTCGCTTCGAGAACAGCCTCCGATTCGCTCTCGACCTGCATGCCGTCACGGACGAGCGTGCCGCAGGCCGGGACGAGCCCGTTGGCGCCGACTATCTTGACCACGCAGACCATGCAGCTCGTCGTCGCCTCGTGGCCTCGCAGATGGCACATCGTCGGGATGACGATCCCCAGCTTCTCTGCGGCGTCGAGGATCGTTGCCCCGGCGTCCACCTGCACTTCGCGACCATCAATCGTAATCTTGGGCATGGCT
>JBDKUU010000715.1:0-8240 GCA_039679525.1 Phycisphaerales bacterium
GCCCCATCTATTCCGACCTTCGTGTCCTTCGTGCTCTTCGTGGTGCAATCCTTTGGGTTGCGGCCGAAGGCCGCGCTGCGACCTCTGTGTCTCTGTGGTTACATTCCCCTCTTCTCAGTGGGAATAGTCAAATTCGTGCATCTATTGGAGACCCTAAAACGCCCCGGCGCATAATTTTTTCTATTCCTGCTCCGGCCTGGAGTTGCTGCGATTCGGCGGGTCCGCCGAATGCTGATTTTTCGACAAATTCGTGCAACATCGAGCGTAATATAGAGGGACGTTGTTGTCCTCGGACGGCCCTTTGCGAGCGTTTTTTCGCCAATTTGCGAGGAGCGTGGGTCGCTTTGCGATCCAGTGAAGGGTCGGTCCCATGGGCGAGAACAAGAGCGGCGTGACATGCGGAGAGTGCCGGTTTTGTCGGATGAGCGACTGCGGCGGGGATGACGCCATCCCTCGCAGGGTCGACGCATGCGTCGCCCTCGCAGGAGAAGGCAAGCCCAGCGTCGATGGGCGAGACGAGGACGCTGTCGTCGATCGGCGGCTGAGGGGGTTCATTCCGCTGTATCGCGATGCGGAGGGCGACTACTGCAAGATCCCACTGACGCGAAGACGATTCGCGAAGGTCGATCCCGAGGATTTCGGCTGGCTCTCGCAATTCCGCTGGCACTACGTGCGGACCGGGCGGACGTTCTACGCCGTGCGGTCGTGCTATCATTGCGGGCGGGGCTGCAAGGTGTGGATGCACCGCGAGATCGCGGGCACGCCGACAGGGATGGTCTGCGACCACGTCAATCACAACGGCCTGGACAACCGGCGGACCAATCTGCGGAACTGCACCGTGGCCCAGAACAACCTCAACCGCCAGCACTACCGCAACTCGCGGTCGCGGTACAAAGGCGTGTGGTGGTGCAAGTGCATGCAGATGTGGGGCTCGGAGATCCAGGCCGGCGGCGAGGCGGAGTTTCTCGGGTATTTCGTGCGAGAGATCGAGGCGGCGAGGGCGTACGACGCCGCGGCCCGGCGGCTGCACGGAGCGTTCGCGTGCGTCAACTTCCCCGAGGAAGCAGCGCGATGAAAAGTGACTCGTGGCCCGTGGCTCGTGATCCGCAGGAGGGCGACGCATGCGTCGCCCCTGCTAAGCAGGTCCGCAGAGATATTTTGACAGCGCGCTCGGGAGCCGAAATCCGAAGCACGAAATTCGAAATCCGAAACAAATCCAAAACCCAAAGCACGAATGACCAAAACGCCGCCGACGGCCTTGGCCCTTTCGAATTTTGGATTTTGGTCCTTGGTGCTTGTTTCGGATTTCGATATTCGGATTTCGGATGTGGAGATGCGACGTATGTCGAGATGTCAAAAGACTTCTGCGGACCTGCTTAGGAGCGCCGTGAGGAGATCCGGCGGGCATGTCCTGTTCCCTGGCCTGCGGTCCCCAACTGCGATCCGGGAACTGTCGACTCCGAGCCATGCCCCGCTTGACTATCGCGGTCGCGTGCCGCACAATGGCCGCTCGTTCTGTGTGAACTGCTTTTCAGGTTTCGGGCCGATTCGGAAAGGAGCATCATGAGGTTTGGAAAGACCATGGGGTTTGTGACGGCAATGGTTCTGGCGGCGGCTTCGGCGGGGGTCTGCTTCGGAGCGCCGGCCGGCGGGGCCTCCATCACCGTGCAGGCCAATAAGCCGGGACACAAGGTCAGTCCCCTGCTGTGGGGCATTTTCTTCGAGGACATCAACCTGTCGGCGGACGGCGGAATCTATCCCGAGCTGGTCCGCAACCGCTCGTTCGAGGATTCCGAGAAGCCCGAGTTCTGGAAACTGGACGGCCAGGGCGAAATGTCGATCGACAGCCGGCGGCCGCTGACGCCGATGAACCGCCGGAGCCTGCAGGTGCGGGTGAACGGCGACGTGTCGCTGCTCAATGAAGGCTATTGGGGCATGTCGCTCGTCAAGGGCGACGAGTACCAGGTTCGACTGGCGGCCCGGGCCGCGGACGAACTGACGGGACCGTTGACCGTCGTCCTGCGCAACCAGGCCGGCGGCGAGTTGGCCAAGGGCGAAGTGACCGGTCTGACCGGCGAGTGGAAATGGTTCGACCTCGTCCTGACCGCCTCCGACACGGACCCCAAGGCCGGCCTGTCCATCACGGTGTCCGGCAAGGGCACGCTCTGGCTGGACATGGTTTCGGTCATGCCGAAGAAGACGTGGAAGAGCCACGGCCTTCGCACGGACCTGTGCGAGAAGCTCGCGGATCTCAAGCCTTCGTTCCTGCGATTCCCCGGCGGCTGCTGGGTCGAAGGCGACGACATGGCCCACATGAATCACTGGAAAGAGACGATCGGCGACGTCGCCAACCGCAAGCCGCTCTGGAACATCTGGCAGTACTGGGCGACTCACGGCCTGGGCTACCATGAGTACCTGCAACTGGCCGAGGACCTGGGGGCCGAGCCTTTGTTCTGCATCAACGTCGGCATGTCGCACCGCGAGGTGATCCCGATGGACCAGATGGGCCAGTGGGTGCAGGACGCGCTCGACGCCATCGAGTACGCCAACGGGCCGGTGGACTCCGTGTGGGGCGGCCTGCGGGCGAAGAACGGCCACCCGGCGTCGTTCGACCTCAAGTACATCGAGATCGGCAACGAGAACGGCGGCCCGGCGTACCACGAGCGGTGGGAGCTGTTCTACAAGGCCATCAAGGCCAAATACCCGAAGATGCAGCTCGTGGCGAACGTCTGGGGCGGCTACCCGACCCAGCTCATGCCCGACGTGATCGACGAGCACTACTACAACAATCCCGAGTTCTTCATGCAGCAGGCGGGCAAGTACGACTCCTACGACCGCAAGGGCCCGAAGATCTTCATCGGCGAATACGCCGTGACGTCGGGCTCGGGTCTGGGCAACCTCCGCGGCGCGATCGGCGAGGCCGCCTTCATGACCGGCATGGAACGCAACTCCGACGTCGTCGCCATGGGGAGCTATGCCCCCCTGTTCGTGAACGTCAACCACAAGCGATGGCCCATCAACCTGATCAACTTCGACAGCTCGCGGTCGTTCGGCCTGCCGAGCTATTACGTGCAGAAGATGTTCAGCGAGAACCGCGGCGACGTCGTGCTGCCCGTCGACGTGCAGTCCCCCGATGCCGCCACGGGCCCCAAGGGCGGCGCGATCGGCGTCGGCACGTGGGCCACGCAGGCGGAGTTCAAGGACATCAAGGTGACCTCCGGCGGCAAGACCGTATTCTCGTGCGACTTCGCCGATGGGACCGCGGGCTGGAAGCTCCTGGGCGACGGGGACTGGAAGGCGGAAGGCGGCGTGCTGCGGCAGTCCAGCCAGGCCAACGACGTCCGCGCCGTCGCCAGCGACAAGTCCTGGACCGACTACACGTACAGCCTCAAGGCCCGCAAGCTCGGCGGCGCGGAAGGCTTCCTCATCCTCTTCAACGTCCGCAACGACACGGACAAGAGCTGGTGGAACATCGGCGGCTGGGGCAACGACCATCACGCGATCGAAATGGGCGGCGTGGTCGGCAATGAGGTCAAGGGCAGCATCGAGACCGGACGCTGGTACGACATCCAGGTCGAGGTCAAGGGCGACCGCGTGCGGTGCCTGCTCGACGGCAAGGTGATCCACGATGTCCCCAGCATCCAAACGGTCAGGGCCCTGTACGCCTCCGCCACGCGACAAACCAAGGCGGACGAAATCATCCTGAAGGTCGTGAACACTTCCGCCGAGGAGCAGACCTGCCGGGTCGATCTCCGCGGATTGAAGAAGGTCCGCGGCCCCGCCTCGGTCACGGTCCTGACCTCCGAGAACGCCACGGACGAGAACACGTTGGACGAGCCCACGAAGGTCGCGCCTGTGACTCGGACGGTGGACATCTCCGGCCCGGCGTTCCAGCACACCTTCCCGGCCAACTCCCTGACCGTGCTGCGAATCAAAGGCTGACGTCCCCCCCGCCCGCGAACATTCGCGACGGAGAATCAAATGTCATCGGATGCCCTCGAGCGACGTGTCGAGGGCATCCTTTTTTTTTGCCGGGAGATGAGGCGACATCGGGCGTCTCTTGTGGGAGCGGATGAAAGTCCGCATGGGCTGAAGCCCATCCTACGAAGAGGCAGCGGCCGGTCCGGCGGAAGCGATGTCGCATCACGTGGCTCAGAAGGCGATCTGGGCGCGGACTCCGACGATGGCGGCGTCGCCGACGGCGCTGTCGCCACCGGGATGAGCGACGTATTGAACGCCCGGGCTGATGACCGCCCACTCGGTGGCCACGAGGCTATAGTAGAGTTCCCAGACGCTCTCGGCATCAACCGTGAAAGGAGCCGAAGCCTCGTCGGTGAAGACGCCTTGGGCGAAGCCCACGCCCAGGACATCGTCGTCCCGTCCGGGCAGAAGGCCTTGGTACTGGAAGCCGAGGCTCCAGAAATGGCAGATGTCGTTGCACCTGTCGTCGGCCCAGCCGTAGCGGCCGAACACCCCGAGACCCTGGCCGTCCTGCGGATCGTCGTTCTCTTTGAGGAGCATCTGATCGACGCCCGCGTAGAAGCCGGTGTCGTCGCGGTACTCGCTTTCGCCGTCGGAACAGGCTTTGGGCTGCGGATCGTACCACACGCCCAGTCGGGTCGTGCCGGGCAGCGGGCCGCGGGACGAATTCAGCTCGATTCGCACAGCGGTTTCCACGGCGTAGAAGAAGTAGTCTTCGCCGTGGAACGCGGTTCGAAAGCCGGTCTCCCGGCCGTCGGCCTGGGCGTCCCCCGCTCCCGCCGATACGGACCACCCGTCCGTCACCTGCACGGTGGCGATCACGCCGAGACAGTAGTCCGGCAGCGGAATCGTCGGGTTGTTGACCAGGGCGCCGTTGAGGAACTGGCTCGTCTCGTCGTTGGCGTACGCGCTGGCGTCGAACACGCCGGCGAAGTCCATCTTGCCGACCATCAGGGTGAGCCGGCTGTCGAAGAGGCTCCATTCGAGGAGAGTTTCGACGATGTCGAGACTGCGATCGCCGATCGCGTCTGCGTTCACCCCGAACACGCTGCCCACCATCGTCTCATCGATCCCCGCGGCGTCGGGCCAGCCGCCCTCCCCGTGGACGAACAGCCCCAGCCCGGCCAAGCCGGCCAGCTTCTCCAGGTCGGCGGCGATCTGAAGATCGTAGCTGCCGGTGAGCCGCCCGGACTTCGCGTGCGTGTCCAGGCCGTTGGCGACGTTGGCCTGGTAGACGTTGGTGACCCCGAGCGTCACCTCGATTCCGTAGTCGGCGAGCGCGTCGCTCAGGCCCCAGAATCCGTGGGTCAGGGTGTTCCGCCCGGCGGCATCCGACGAGACCGCCGGCGATGCTGCATTCGCATCCACCACGTCGCTATCGGTCTGCGCCGCGGCGACGCCGGCAATCCACAGACAGATCATCAATTGCACGAGTATCTTGTTTGGTCTCATCGAACGCTCTCCCTCTTCATGCCGCATGACATGCGAAAGTCCCCGTATGCCCCGCATCCCTGTGTCTGTGAGAGAACCCCAGCATACGTGGAATCGAAGATGGACTGTTTGTAGTGTGCCCGTAAGGGCATACTCTTGTCTGGTGATGTTCCGCACGGCAAGAACGAAGATAACGCCTTACGGCGTCACTACGAACCAAGCCCATCGTCCCGGTCCGAACACCCGTTGGTCGCACAGGCCCGCGTCCCCCCCGCCATGCCCGCGGGACTTGACTCGTCGCCCTCGATGTGATATAATGACGTAAACTGGAGCAGGGATAGCCACAAGCGTTGGGGGACCGGAGTCCGACCGAATTCGCCGCTGTGCCGTGAGGAGTTTGCCTGATGAAGATCCATCTGTCGGCCGCGTTTGGTTTGTCTTGCGCGCTCGCGTTGGTCGCGTGGTGCTCCGGCTGCGCAGGCGCAGGAAACGCCCCCAAGATGAGCGTGGAAACGCGCACCACCGGCCCCGCGTACGTCGCCTGGAGCGACGCACGTCCGGATAAAGACGGCCTTCTGGTCTCCGGGGTCGTGCGGCGCAGCGACCTCGTGGGTTCGCCCATCAAGGTGACCGTCTCCGTCGAAGTTGTCTCAGCGTCTGGCGACATTCTGGATAGAGCCCAAGCCGGCACCGTTTCGGTTCCGCATAGAAGGACCGATCGCGTGCAGGGTTTCGAACGGTTCAGCGTTCGCCTCCCCCATCTGCCCCCCGAGGGATCCTCACTGCGGATTGTCGCCCTCAACGGCTAGTCCGCCCAGGTCGTTCCCGCGAAGCACCTTGTCGATGTCCAGCAGGATCTTGACGGACTCGCCGACTTTGGCGATGCCGAGGATGAAGTCGGTGTCGACGGAGGCGTCGAACTGAGGGGCGTCCTCGATGTTGGCGCCGGCGATGTCCAGCACCTCTTTCACGCGGTCGACGACGATGCCCGTATTGAACTTGCGGCCGCTCTCGGCGATCTCGACGACGATGATGCACGTCTCTTCGGTGACCTCAGCGGTCTCCATGCGAAACTTGCTGCGGAGGTCCACCACCGGGATGACCTGCCCGCGGAGGTTGATGACGCCCTTGACGTAGTCCGGCGTCTGAGGCACCGCCGTCACGTCGATGTAGCCGATGATCTCCCGGACCTTCAGAATCTCCAGCCCGTACTCTTCGCGGGCCAGCGCGAAAGTCAGGTATTTGCCCTCTCTGTTGTGCGCGACGGTCGTGCGACTTCTCGTCTGTGCTGCGGTTTCAGCCATGTTCAGGTCTCCTTGAAGAACCGTGGATCGGCATGGCCATCCCCCCGGGATGACGCCGTTCGGGCGCAGCGCGAGCCCGCCATTTCGGCCAAGACTCCCGTGCGACCACAATCAGCCCTAACACCCCCAGCGGCCGAGAACCCCGGCCGATGAATCACCATTCTAGCATCGGCCCTTCCGCACGGCGGCTGCACCCAAAGAGTCACGCTGTTGCGATGGCCCCTTGAGCGTGTCGTCAAAACCGTATCACGCCCGCCCCCGCGGACCCCTCCCAGTCCCTCCGCCGACACCCGTTATTCGCGTCAAAACCGCACCGAACTCGGGGAGTCCCCAGGCGCCCGCGGTGACATTCGAGACGAGGGCTGGCACGCTCGGATTGTAGATGAATTTGCGGATTGCCGACCGCCGTGCCCGATAACTCGCTCCTTCCCAGCGCAGTCGGTGACGCGCCTGTGCAGAAAACAAGCATTCCCGGAGCCCGCCTTGGTTTGGCGAATCCGTTGACGGAAACCTCTCGGTGGGTTGGGCGTCCCCGACCGCCCCTCCTGGACGAGCGAGACGGAAAGAGGAATGACGGACTGATCCGGAATCCGCCGGCCTGCCGCTTCGCGACGGGCCGGCGGGCATTTTCCGCCTTGCGCCAATGGCACGGTTCTGGAAGAGAACAACCGACCTGTGCCCGCTCAAGGGCGATGCGCAGCATCGTTCTCGTGCTGCTGGCCCAAAGCGCAGAACGCCGGGGTCTCAGGGGCAGAGCCCTTGTTGTTCTACACATCTCCGGCGGACCGGACACGCCCGCGGCGGGCATGTGGGGAGATTTTCCGCTTTAGCCAGCAGCATGATGCCGGCAGAGCCCTGTTCCGCGGTCTGGACGATCCCGCCGTCTTGCCGAAGTCGCCGTCTCGTCTATCATGCCTCTGGCCCAAAGCGCAAAACCCCGGGGGTCCGGGGGCAGCGCCCTCGTTGTTCTACACATCTTCGGTGGATCGGACACGCCCGCGGCGGGCGTGTGAGGGAGATTTTTCGCTTTGGCCAGAGGCATGATATCGGCAGAGCCCGGCCCGTCGGCCCGGACGCTCCCACTGTCCTGGCGACAGCCACAGATTGTCTGTCCTGCTGCCGGCGGAGCCCGGTTCGGCGGTCCGGACGATCCCGCTGTCCTGGCGGGGCCTTCCGATTTCTCTGCCATGCTGCTGGCTCAAAGCGATAAATCTCGGGGGTCTGGGGGCAGCGCCCCCGGCTCCTGGAGGTCTGCAACGCCTCGGTTCTCAAGGGGGCCGAAGATGTGTGGAACAACGAGGGCAGCGTCCCTGGGAGTCTCCGTAGTACGTCGGCCACTGTAACCTTGTGAGTGGGCGCCATGGCTACGCTTCGTAGCCATGTCTTGCTTCTGCGAGAGAAAGCACATGCTTACGCCAGCGTAAGCATGGCACCCGATACCCACCCGAACCGGATGGCCGGCGTAGTAGGGTGGGTTCGGGGTCCCCAACGCATCATTCCGCGTTGAGAGTCCCCTTCTCAACC
>JBDKUU010000716.1:0-7513 GCA_039679525.1 Phycisphaerales bacterium
GGCAGAAAAGGCTTCGCGTGCGAGCATCGAACCTGCTCGCCAAGAAGCTCGAACTGGCGGCTCAGGGCCTCGACGGCTGCGTCTTTCGCCGATGCAGCCGAGGGTTTGGATGGGGCGTCGGCCTCGCGAATCGCACTCTTGAGCCGGCCCATTTCCTGCTGGCAGAACGGGCAGCTTTCGACGTGGCGGGCGATGGGTTCCGGAACGGCTCCGGCACCCCGGCAGAGGAGTTCATAAAAGAACTCTCGCGCCTCCTGACAGAGACTCCCGTCGTTTCCGGACATCCTCATAGCAACCTCTCATTCCGGAGCCAGCCTCCTGTGGAGCTTTCGCAGACTCTCCGAAAGGTACCGGCTCACGGTCCGCTTGTCGATTCCCATTTTCGTCGCGATTTCCGGAATGCTGCACTCGTCGCGATACTTCATCACGAATGCCTCGGCCTCGCGGTCCTGAAGATAGCGGGCCAGGGTGTTGACTGCCGCATTCTGGTGCTCTTCGCTTATAAAGGCGTTTTCCGGCCCCCGATTGTAGACGGAAATCTTGGCCTCTTTTGCATATTTTTTCATGGCCCTGGAGTAGGTGCCGCGCCGGCGGGCCGCACTGATCACGTGATGAACGAGCGCCCGGTACAGGTACCCCCGAACATCCTGCACTTCCGCGGGCACGGGCTTGCGGAGCAACGCAATGTAGAATTCCTGACGCAGATCCTCGACATCCAACCCACTGCCGGCCTGGCTGCGAAGAATGACACGAATGAACTCTCCGTGCTCATTGAAGATGGCGGTAGCCGCGCTGACTGCCGAGTCGTTGTTGCCCACGGTTCTCTCAACTCCAACCGGCCGCCCGAAGGCGACCCTGTGACCCCTGCCGGCGGTGTGCTCGCTTGCGAAGGCACACGTCCTGCCGGCAAGAAATCATTATATCCGGCGTAAGGGAAAACGCAACATAGTACGCGTGTTTTTCTGGTCCCAAACCGAGAAAGGCCGCCCGCGGCGAAAAGGGGACATTCTACTTTTCTCCCGAGAGACATCGGCCGGGAGCGGCGGGCGGCGGAAAAGTAGAATGTCCCCTTTTTCGCGAATGTCGCGGGGACTTATTCCCAAGATTTGAAGTAGGGATTTTGCCCTTGCCCGGGCGACTCCCGGCGGCTATAATCGTCATAGCTGAATGCTGGCCGGGACGTAGGGCCCGCGTTCGCGGGGGATCCGGGCGATTGCCTGGAGCGATGCACCATGGGTTGGGGGCTGTCTCACGGAAATCGGCGCGACAGAGGGCAAGTACCGTCTTCGAAACGCCGAAAAGTGACTGTAGGACTGGCGCGGGACGGACTGCGCATTTCTGCACCCGGGAGACACAGAACCGAGCGGAATCTGAAAGTGGGAGCAATCATGGTGTACTCAAAGCAACCAAAGCGAGCGGCGAGGAGTCTCTTTCAAAGCGGAGCAAGCGGGCAAACCCGTGTTGGCAGCAGGTCTTTCACCCGGATTATCGGAATCATGGTCCTGCTGTCCCTGGCGACGAGTTCAGCCTTCGGCGATTTCGTCGTCCAACCGATCATTCGCCGCCAGCAGGTCGCGCCGGGCGCCCGCGCCGTGCCGCTGAACTTCAAACTCGAGAACCTCGGCGACACGACGACGCGGGTGGCCCTGCGGCTCGTGGATCTGGCCAAAGACTCCAATGGCATCTGGATGGAGGCCGATCCGAACGATTTCAACGGCCTCGCCCTGCGAAGCTGCCGGACCTGGCTGACTTGCCCGGCGGCCGAGGTGCAACTGGAGCCCAACCAGGTCGTCCCCATTCCCATCACGGTCGACGTCCCGCCGGACGCCAACGGCCTCTACTACGCCGCCCTGATCGCCGGCGCATCAGGAGGAACATCGGAGGACGCCCCCTGGGGCGGCGCGATGGTCCAGGTCCAGTCCCTGGCCCCGATCATCCTGGACGTACAGGCATCCGCGGCGGACACAACCGCCACCGCTCCTCGCGAACTCTCCGGCCGGGTGGTCGATCCGAACGGCCGGGCGGTTGCCGGGGCGCAGGTGGGCCTTTGTACACGGGACACGGCTGTGACCGTTCGCGCCGGGCGGCTTGTCGCGGAACAATGGAGCCCAAAGCGTGCGGAGGTCGTCACGACGGACGCCCAGGGTCGATTCGGGTTTGCGGAGACGTCGGGGAGACTCTGCCTGGTCGCCGTCCATGACCGCGGCTTTGTCCTGGTCGACCAAATGGAATGGCCGACCGGCGCCGATCTGCGTCTGAAGCCCTGGGGCCGGATCGAGGGCACGCTTCGGATCGGCGGGGAGGTGGCTTCCGACATGGAGGTGACGCTGTCGAATCCGGCCACCCGCAACGTGTTCGATCGAGACGTCGACTTCGACGAGAGCGCCCAGACGGACGTCAACGGCCGGTTCGTGTTCGAGAAGGTTCCGCCGACCAGGGTGGCTCTCGCTCGCAAGGTCATGATTGGCGACCATAGCTGGAGCTATACGGGCTACATGCCCGTTTGCGTGCCGCCGGGGCAGAGCGTGACGGTGACTCTGGGCGGTGAAGGACGCCCCGTGGTCGGGCGGTTCGTTCTGCCTGCGGGGTATCGAGGCCGCGTCGATTTCAGCTCCAGCATGGACGTGTGGCGGCCCAATCTGCCTTGGCCGGCCAATTCTGGCCGGATGACCGACAGCGATCGACAGCAGTGGTACGACCGGTGGCGCGAGACACCCGAGGGGCAAGCGCACATCGCCGCGTCCCGCAACGATCCGAATCGGCGGCAGTACAGCTTTCGAATCGAGGACGACGGCGCGTTTCGCATCGACGATGTCATTCCGGGCAAATACGTCCTGTCCATCTGCATGATCGAGCCGTCGGGAGAAGTCGGACCCCAGGGCGTGTCCGGCATGCATTCCAGAACGGTGGAGATGCCCTCGATGGCGGAGAAACGTTCGGACGAGCCGCTCGACGTGGGCTCCCTTACGCCGAGGATTTTCAGGCCGGTGTTGCGACCCTGGGACATGGCTCCGCCGTTCGAAACCAAGGCCGCAAACGGCAAGACCATCCGCCTGGCCGACTACCGAGGCAAGTTCGTCCTGCTGAGCTTCTGGCAGGGCGAGGAACGCCCGGATCTGGACCGCCTCAAGGAATTACACAAGACTTACGGCCGCAAGGGCAAACTCCAGATCATCGGCCTCGGCGCGCAGTACACGCCGGAGAAGTTCAAGACGGTGGTCGCAAAGCGGAAGATCAAATGGCCGGAGATCTGCCGCGGCCCGTACGACGGCGGCGATATCGCCGAACGATACGGCAATATCGTGACGCCGTACGCTCTGCTCGTGAACCCGCAGGGCCGGATCGTCGCCGTCGGGCTCGCGGGCGAAGAGTTGACGGCCGCGGTCCGCAACGCGATCGAAGGGACGGCTCCCTCGACCAGCCCGGCGGTCGAACCCGAGCCCGAGCCCGAGCCCGAACCCGAGCCGGATGGCTGCCTTTTCGAGTTTCGCATCGCGCCGGGATCCTCGGACCTGGATGGGCAGGACGTCGCGAAGCATAAGCAGATGCTCCTGGAATCAGGACGCCTGTCGAGCGACGCCGCCGCCTGGTTCGAAGTCCGTCCGGGCGTTTCGCTTGCGGCCGATCAGATCACGTGCGAACTGGGCGGCAAGACCTACGTGCTCCTCTGGAACGACGGGGCTCGAGTGTTGCACGAGGATCAGATCCGGCCCCTGGCGGATGTCCGGCAGTCCCCGTGCCAGGACGGCCGACGCGCGATCACCCTGACCTGGACGTTGCGAGGGATCGCTCTCCCGCCTCTTCTGGACTTTCAACTACGCAATATGGGCCGTCGCGTCGCGGCCGTCTTCGAGGGCCGGGTGATCGCCGTTTTCTCCCACGGCGAGTCTCTGGCCGGGAACGAGATGTCGATCGTCGAACGCTTCACGGCCGAAGAAGCCGAGCATATCGCGACGACGCTGAAAGACGCCTTGGTAGCCCCCACGCCGCCGCCGTCGCCTCGGCAGGAGATCTCCGGCCGCGTAGTCGATCCGAACGGCCGGCCGGCGGCCGGGGCGCAGGTGGGTTTGGCTGGCAACGAGCTTGGCTACCCTGTGCTCTCCAACGGCACTCTGAAGGGCGAGGATGATGAATATGGAGCGCAAATGCGGATCGTAGAAACGGATGTCGAGGGCCGATTCCGCTTCGAGGACGCTGAGTCGCATCCATTCTACGTGTTCGCGGCCCACGCGACGGGTTTCGCAGGGGCGATCGGCAAGGACTTCGAGAAGAACCGCGAGATTCGGCTGGAACCATGGGGACGGGTGGAGGGACAACTGGCGAAAGGGCACATGAGCGCCGATCGTCGAGTCTGGATGAACGGTCTGCTCAGGCCCGCTGCGTTGGGGAATTGGTGCGGCTTCCGGTATGATGCGCCCTGCGATGCGGAGGGGCGTTTCGTATTCGAGAAGGTGCCCGCGGGCTGGTTCAATGTCGGGTATCTGATGGCGATCGGAGACGATCTCGAAACCCTCACGGCACGGACCGCCGTGGTGGTCAAGGCGGGCGAGACCGCGAGGGTGAAGGTGGGGGGCGAAGGGCGACCCGTTGTCGGGCGATTCATTCTGCCGGCCAGCTATGGCCGACCTGCCCGTTTCGGCACAGGGCTCTGCGTTCTACGCCGCTGCGAGAATATCGAACACGATGCTGCGAAGATGCCGCCGCCGTCCGAGGAACAGTTCAGGAACGATCTATACGTCACGGACATGTGGATGACTGATCCTCGCACGGACAGTTGCGCCACATCCATCGAAGACGGCCGGCGGGAATGGTATATACCGTGGCAGATCATGGAGGACGACGGGTACCTCGTGGGCGATTCGATCTGGAACGACACGGACTGGCGAGGCTATGCTTTTCGCGTCGATCCAGATGGGGCGTTTCGAATCGAAGACGTGGTCCCGGGCCGCTACGAGATGAACGTGAGCCTGGCCGAGAAGCGAGCGGGGGAGGACTTCCTGTCGCCGTTTGCCCAATACCACGGTACGATCGAAGTGCCGTCGACGGCGGAAGTACGCACGGACAAACCCTTTGATGTCGGGACTCTCACGCTCGACGTTTTCGGCGTCGGAGAGCCGGCCCCGCTGTTCGAAGGCCAGACCATGGACGCCCCCGTTCGACTGATCGACTATCGGGGCAAGTACGTCCTGTTGAGTTTTTCAGCAAGCGAGCATCGCAAGACGTTGGACTGGCTCAAGGAATTGCAGAAGACCTACGGCCGCAGAGGCGACTTCCAGGTCATCGGGATCGGGCACGATCTTTCCGCTGAGGAACTGAACAGAGAACTCGCGGATAACAAGGTTCTGTTCATCTGTATTCTTGATGAAGACGACTACGACGACGATTTCCGGGAGTTCTTCAGGCGGAAATATCACCTCTTCGGCCTTCCCGACATGGTGCTCATAGACCCTCGGGGCAGGATCGCCGCCACGCATCTCTGGGACCCGGACGGCGAGAGAGTAATGAGGGCGGTCCGAGATGCGATCGAACAACGGGACCGGGCAAAAGCGACAGTTCCTTGAGAGATGGGGAGCGGCGCGTGACGGAGAGGGTGGCTGATTCTCCTGGCACACGGTCGGTTTCTCCTGATGGACAGAGGAAGGAACGGACCGATCCGGAATCCGCCGCCCTGGTGTGGAGCGCCGCTGTGCGGCGGGGCGGCGGGAGTTTATCGCATTGGAGCCACCAGCACAAAGGGTGCTGCGCACGCCTTCAAGCGAACGGCCTGCTCGCATAACGTGCTGGAGGCCCAAGGCGAAAAACTTCCCACGCAGGTCCGCTTCGGGCCTGCCTGTCCGTTGCTCGTGGTACAGGGACGGTTCTTTCGTCACGCCTGCTCTCATTCGCGACCCCTCGCCATCAGCCGGTCGCCAGAGTATCCGGGCATACCCGTGCGACATCTTCCGGTTCCTCCGATGAAAGATCCCCTCTTTCGCCCGACAGGTTACGAGGCCTGACTGTGGGACCTCCGGTTTGGCCGACGCCGGATGAGTCGGCGGCCGCAAGTCTTCTGTTGCTGTTCCAGGTGGTCGTAGAACGACTTGGCGTCCGGATACTGCTTCTCGATCTCCTTGCGTACGCGCCGAACCTCTTCGACAATCGGGTCCTTGTTCATATCAGACCTCCATCAATTCCTCGGGCGGTCGCATAGCTGATCACGGAGGTTTCGATATAGACAGTTGGCTTCATATCCATAGGTTATCAGATGATCATGCCAGAAGGAATCCGGGTTTTCGCAGGCATGCGGTGTGATTGGTTTCCCTGACACACGGCCGGTTTCTCCTGATGGACAGAGGATGGAACGGACTGATCCGGAATCCGCCGCCCTGATGTGAAACGCCGCTGTGCGGCGGGAGTTTGTCGCATTCAGAGCCACCAGCGCAAAGGGTGCTGTGCACGCCTTCAAGCGAGCGCCCTGCCTGCATATCGTGTCGGAGGCCCAAAGCGAAAAACTTCCCACGCAGGCCCGCTTTGAGCCTGCCATTGACTCGTTCGGATATCACGCCTAAGATAGAAGAGTGCAACGGCCGCGTGATATGCGGCTGATATGCAGGATGAGGAGTCGGAATCATGATTTCTATCGATGCGTGGCAGGGTCACGAGGCCGACAAGGATCTGCTGGCCAGGTGCAGGCAGGCCATCAGACGCGTCGTGCCGGACGCCGACGTCATCCTATACGGCTCACGGGCCCGGGGGGATGCTCAGGAATACTCGGATTACGATATCCTCGTCCTCGTAGATCAGCCGGCAAGCGTCGCCCTGAAGGATCAGATTCTCTCCAGCGTATATCCGCTGGAGCTTGAGACCGGGGCCATGCTGACGCTGGTCACCTACGACCGCCGTCGCTGGGAATCTCTCCCGTACACGGAGATGCCTTTTCACAAGAATGTCGAGCGAGACGGAGTGCTCGTGTGAACGACGCGACCCGAGCGTTAGCCGGCTATCGAATGGAGCGGGCCCGCGAGGCGCTCACGGAGGCTGGTCTGCTCTTGGATGCGGGGCATTTGAACACCTGCGTGAATCGATTGTATTACGCCTGCTTCTACGCGGTCTCGGCATTGCTGGTAATGCAGGGCATTTCCACGAGCAAGCATGGGCATCTGCGTTCCCTCTTGCATCGCGATTTCGTCAAGACCGGGCTGATTCCAGCGGAGCTTGGCAGGCACTTTGACCGGCTGTTCAGCAGTCGCCAGGAAGGGGACTATGCGGATTTCGTCGTGTTCAAGGTTGACGAGATCCGCCCATGGTTGGACGAGTCGAAGGCATTCGTAGATTACGTCGAAAAGCTCATAACCCGAGTCGAGCCGCCAAAGGCAGAGGCGTGACATCGTTTCGTGCCTCGGTAATCGGGTCTCTGACTTCAAACTTCACACCTCAACCATCAAACTTTCTTCGGATAACGCCTCACGGCGCCACTACGAACGAAGACCCGCCGCAGTTGGCTGCTTGCGAGCCGTACATATTGCTTGACATT
>JBDKUU010000717.1:0-2282 GCA_039679525.1 Phycisphaerales bacterium
GAGTTGTTCGGCACAACCAATCAGAGACTGCGTCAGCTTGAAGCTGATCACCGCCGCGTCGAACCAATCGAAATCCGTTCGCTTGTCCTTCACCTGGTCGATCAAGGCGTCGAGAAGCTCATCCTCCCGCCCCTGTTCGTAGCGGAAGATGTATTTCTCCGCCCCCTTATTGAGCACAAGTTGTCTCTGCGGTCTTTTCATTGAGTACGCCTTACGAGTGACGTTCTCCGCCGTCCGACCCGCTTCTGGGGCCCTTCCACGGCTCCTATAACGTCGCGGGGCTTGAATCCATCCACATGCCGATTGGGCTCCGTGAAACGTTACAACGCTTTTATCGGCCAATGGAACGTCCGGCTTTACAAAAAGTGGACGTACGCACGACCCATTTATGCGGTCCTTTCGGGCGGGGAGTGTCACGAATGGCGATTTGCGGTGTCTGGGCCGGGGCGACCTACTGGGGGCTCGGGCGGATGTGAAAATAGGCAACCTTTCCCCGCTGCTCCGAACAGACGATTCCCGCCTCCATCAGATGGGCGACGTGCTTGACGGCCTCGTTGCGGGTGATCCCCAGGCCGGCGCAGATGTCCTCGATGGTGCAGGGCCGCCGCTTGAGGACGGAGACGACGTCCGCCTCGGCCCGGATCTCGTGACGGTCGCTCAGTCCGGCCGGGGCCTCGCCGATCACTTCGCAAACTCCTCCGATCTGCCGGGCGATCCGGTCGAGCACCTCTCGCGGCACGGCCCGAACGTCCGGCTCGGCCGGCGGGCGGACCGCGGTGTTCAGGTGGACCTTGTCGGGTCGCATCCGCTCGATCAGGCCCTTGATCAGATCGATCTGCTCGGCGTCGGTGTTCACGCCCGCGATCAGGAAGACTTCGAGCCAGATCTGGCCGGAGTACTCCTTGCGGAACTGCTCCAACCCCGAAACCAGCCTCTCGAGGGTGATGTCGCGATTCGGCCGGTTCACCTTTTCGAACGTCGCGACGTCCCCCGCATCCAGCGAGGGGGCCACCATGTCGGCCTTCGCGCACTCGGCCCGCACGTCCGGCCGATAGAACAGCGTCCCGTTGGTCAGGATCGCCACGGGGATCTTCGTGAGCCGGCGGATGCCGTCGATCAAATCGCCGAGACGGGAATTCAGAGTCGGCTCGCCCGATCCGCCCAGCGTGATGAAGTCCGCTTTCAGCCCGGCGTCGAGCTTGGCTTTGATCTCCGCAAGGACGGCGTCGATATCGACGAAGTCCTCCCGCTCGATGCTGCTCTTGGTCGTGCGGCCGAGCTGGCAGTAGACGCAATCGAGCGTGCAGATCTTCGGCGGCACGATATCCACGCCCAGACTCATGCCTAATCGTCGCGACGGCACCGGGCCGTATGTGAATGACGTTTGTTGTTTTTTCTCAGCCATGGACGATCTCGAAAATACCCTTGCAGGCTTTCACCAGGCCCTCCAGCCAATCCAGCGGCAGCATGGTCGCGGCGTCGGAGAGCCCCTTTTCCGGCTCCGGATGAACCTCCATGAACAAGCCGTTGACGCCCGCGGCGACCGCGGCTTTGGCCAGCAGAGGAGCCATCTCCCGCCGGCCGCCGCTGGCGGAGCCAAGCCCGCCGGGCTGCTGCGTGCTGTGCGTGGCGTCGAACACCACCGGGCACCCGAACCCCTGCATGATCGGGATGCCTGTCATATCGTTGACCAGGCGGTTGTAGCCGAAGAAGGTCCCCCGCTCGGTGAGGATCACTTTGTTGTTCTTGCAGGACCGGATCTTGTCGGCGACATTGCCCATCTCGCCGGGCGAGACGAACTGCCCCTTCTTGACGCTGATCGGCCGGCCGGTCTCGGCGCAGGCGACGAGCAGATCGGTCTGACGGCACAGGAACGCCGGGACCTGGAGACAGTCGGCCGTCTCCCCTGCCTCGGCCGCCTGGGCCGGCTCGTGGATGTCCGTCATCACGGGAAGCCCGCTCTCGGCCCGCACCTTCGCGAGAATCTTCATGCCCTCGGTCAGTCCCGGGCCGCGAAAACTTGAACCGCTGCTGCGGTTGGCCTTGTCGAAACTGGCCTTGAACACGATCGGCACGCCCGTCCGCCTGGAGATCTGCACCAGCCGCCCGGCGATTTCGAGGCACAGCTTCTCGCTCTCGATCACGCACGGCCCGGCCATCAGAAACAGCGGCGATTGAAGCCCCACCTCCACGTTGCCGATCTTGAAACTCGTCCCTGTCGTCATATCGTTGTCGTCATCTCACCTTCTTCAGAAACACGCATCCAACGCCCGAAGCAGCAT
>JBDKUU010000718.1:0-1728 GCA_039679525.1 Phycisphaerales bacterium
AAGGACAGCGGCTGGCTTGAGAAGATCACGCTCTTTCACCTGGCGACGCAGACCGCAGGTTTCGACAAACCCGGCGGTTACACAACTCTGCTCTTCGAGCCCGGCACGAAATGGTCCTACAGCGACGGCGGGCCGAACTGGCTGGCCGAGTGCGTGACGCTGGCCTACGGCCGGGACCTTCAGGAGCTGATGTTCGAGCGGGTCTTCACCCCGATCGGCATCGGTCGCAAGGACCTCACGTGGCGAGCCAATTCATATCGGCCCAAGGAGATCGGCGGCGTGCCTCGCCGCGAGTTCGGGGCCGGGATTTCAGCAAACGTCGACGCGATGGCCCGCATCGGCTATCTGTACCTTCGAAGCGGTCGATGGCGAGACACGCAGATCATCCCGTCGTGGTTCGTCGACGCCGCGAGGACGACGCCGTTCGGCGTGGGGGGCCTGCCGGTGCTCAGGCCCGAGGATTACGGCAACGCCTCCGATCACTACGGCCTGCTCTGGTGGAACAACAGCGACGGCACGCTGAAGAACGTCCCGCGGGACGCGTACTGGGCCTGGGGCCTGTACGACAGCCTGATCGTGGTGATCCCGTCGCTCGATGTGGTCGTCTCGCGAACGGGCAAGTCGTTCCCCAGAACGCAGGGGGCCTCGCACTACGCTCCGCTGGAGCCTTTTCTCGAGCCGATCGCGACGTCGATCCAAGATCGCGGGCGATGGCCCGGGGCGCCGTATCCCGCCAGCGAGGTCGTCCAGGGGATCGACTGGTCGCCCGCGGACACAGTTGTCCGCAAGGCAGAAGGCAGCGACAACTGGCCGATCGCCTGGGCCGACGACGGCAATCTCTATACCGCCTACGGCGACGGCTCTGGGTTCGAGCCGAAGGTCGACGCCAAACTCAGCCTGGGCTTCGCGAAGATTACGGGCGGGCCGGAGGACTTCGCAGGCGTCAACATCCGCAGTCAGACCGGCGAGAAGGTCGGGCAGGGCGAGGCCGGGCTCAAGGCCAGCGGCATGCTCTGCGTCGACGGCGTGCTCTACATGTTCGCGCGAAACGCCGGCAATTCGCAGCTCGCCTGGTCCGCCGATCACGCGCAGACCTGGGCCTGGTGCGACTGGAAGTTCGAGACCAGTTTCGGGGCTCCAACCTTCCTGAATTTCGGCAGGGACTACGCGGGCGCGAGAGACGCCTGCGTCTACATCTATTCGCACGACCACGACAGCGCCTACAAGCCAGCGGACCGCATGGTCCTGGCCCGTGTGCCGAAGGATCGCATCCGCGAGCGACAGGCTTACGAGTTCTTCAAGGGCCTCGACTCGAAGGGCGAGCCGCTCTGGACCGCCGATATCCGCGGCCGGGGCGCGGTCTTCGTGAATCCCGGCCGCTGCTATCGCTCCGGCGTCAGCTACGACGCGGGCCTCAAGCGGTATCTCTGGTGCCAGATCCTGCCGGAAAGCACCGACGCACGCGGCCCGCGATACCAGGGTGGTTTCGGCGTCTACGAAGCCCCAGAGCCCTGGGGCCCCTGGCGAACGGCCTTCTACACGGAGGCCTGGGACATCGGTCCCGGCGAGACCAGCAGCTTCCCCACGAAATGGATGAGCCAAGACGGCCGCACCTGCCACCTGATCTTTTCCGGCGACGACTGCTTCTCCATCCGCAAGGCGACGCTACGATAGGCTATTGGCCGGCCGGCTTCTGGTACACCCGCACGTAGTCGATTTCGAAACGGG
>JBDKUU010000719.1:0-1904 GCA_039679525.1 Phycisphaerales bacterium
GTCCGGATATCGACTTCGCCCGTCTCACCATCACCCAGCTCGAACAGGGAACCGGGATCACGCGGCAATCGATCTTGGCCTGGACGAAGGAATCCGGCTTACCCCGCAATATCGACAATACCTACTCGCTGGCGGCATTCGTCCGGTGGTACGCGAAGTGGGAAAGGGACAAGGCGACCGGCGGCGCCGAATCGGCGGGTCTGAACCCACTGCAGGCGGAGAAGGCCCGCCGGGAGAAACGCGAGAACGACGAGGCGGAAGGCCGCCTGGTGCCCTACCGGCTGCACCAGGAATGCCTGAACGTGCGGGCCCGCAGTCTGCGGGCGCTGCTGAATCCGAGCCGGGCGAAGGAATGGGCACAGGGCTGGGCGGGGAAAGCGGCGGACGAGGTGGAGGCCGAGCTGCTGGCGGCGTTCGCCCGGGTCCTCGCGGCGTATCGGGCCCTGTCGCCAGATGTCCCCATGAACGACGACGCCCGGGCCCGGATCGAAGAGGGGCTGGCCATCCTGGTTGAGGACGAATGATGCACCACAGAGACACGGAGATTTGATTGTATGATTCGCGTTTTTCCTCGCAGGACGAGCATGACTCCGACGGACGATCTGGCGTTCTACGATGAGCCACCGTTGTTTGATCTGCCTGATCTCCCAGTGCGAGTCAGCGTAACATTCACATGGGACATACCGAGAGGGTTTCAATTGTACGAGAGCTGGCGCAGGCGGATGGCTGATGTCAAGATCGGTGGGCCGGCATTTGGGGGTAGGCCCGACGGCTTCGTAGCCGGGAGATTTCTGCGGCCCGGGATCACGATCACGTCCCGCGGATGCCCGAATCACTGTAAGTTCTGTGTCGTCCCAGAGCGAGAAGGGAGTCTCTATACATTCAGCTCACTCGATCCAGGGCATATCGTGCAGGACAACAATCTTTTAGCCTGTCACCGGGGCCATGTGGAGAGAGTGTTTGAGATGCTCATGCGTCAGAAGCAAGCCGCCGTCTTTTCTGGCGGGCTGGATGCCACACTTCTGCAGCCGTGGCACATCGCTTGGTTCAAGCATCACGGTTTTCGACTTGGAAAGGCGTGGTTTGCCTGCGACAGTCAGAACGCGATTTACACATTGGATCGCGTGGCGGACCTGATGTCGGATTTCCCACTGCGGAAGAAGTACTGCTATGTCCTGGCGGGCTTTGAGCCGGAGGACACTCCGGCGGCGGCGGAGCGGAGATGCGAAGCTGTGTTGATGAAAGGGCTATGCCCCTTCCTGATGCTGTATCAGCCGATGTGTCGCAGGATCTATTCTTGCGAGTGGCGGGATGTCCAGCGGAAGTGGACTCGTCCCGCGGCATATCTGTCCTCTGCACCGTCTATAGTGAAGAAGGAGTGACCACGGGTAGTTACCGAACCATCGACCCTTGCACGCTCACGGCCGAGGAGGTCGCCATCCTCGATCCACCGCCGGTTCCCCCGATGGTGGAATGGGCCGAGGAAAATCTGATCCTGCCGAAGAAGGAGACCCGGCTGGCCGGCCTGATGAACTTCGACTTCTCGCCCTGGATGCGGGACCTGTGCAACTGGTTTGCGGATCCCGACGTTCGGGAGATCACGCTGCTCGGGCCGCTCCAATTCGGCAAGACCTTGTTCATCTCGGCGTGCCTTGCCTACGCGATCCGCTGGATGCCGATGCCGACGATGCTGGTCATGGCGAACCACCAGAGCCTGAACAAACGGATGAAGCGGCTGCGGGCACTGTTCGAGGCGAACGAGTTCCTGATGGACCAGCTCGACGGTTCGATCAAGAATCTCAATATCGGCGAGGCGACGGAGCTCAAGGACCTATTGCTCGTGTTGGCCTGGGTGACGAGCGATGCCGCGCTGGCCGAGAGTCCGGAGGGGATCATCTTTGCGG
>JBDKUU010000720.1:0-1992 GCA_039679525.1 Phycisphaerales bacterium
CGCGGGGGAGTAGCTGCCCACAAGAGGGTGTCGTGGTGAGGGAGGATTTCGTTGTGATTCCTCTCGAGCCGCATACTGTACGACCTATCCTGGACAGGATACTGCCTGAGGGCCGGATTGTTCACGATGTGACTCACGTGCAGATCGAGAAGAACGGGGAGCGTGAGTTCGGCGCATACGACAACTTTCATCCCGGATGCGTGGTGGCAGGTTCAGGGGTCCCGGAGGCACTTCTGAGAGATCTTATGTCTCGTGGTGTTCTGAAGTCATGTGAAGTCATCGCCGTGGAGGATTCAGGGCGGCCCAGAGTGATACGGAAGATAGAGTAGGTCGTATTACGGGCATGCCGGCGACGCGACCCGTTTTCCGGAGTACTTCAGGTGTCATTTCCTTCGTGGCGCTGTGTGAGGACCGTTTCGCGTTGCGGCCGGGAGCGACGAACCGAAACGGTGGGAACGGCCCACCCTCTGCGGTCCCTTTCGCATATTTCGCGTGTTTCGCGGTTCCATTTCTTTGGGTTGCTCGCACAGAGAGATGGTGTGCGAAGCACACCCTACCGCTGTCGCCCCATCTCCGTGCCCTCGGCGCTGCGAAGGCACAACAGTCTCGCCGGCAAGCATCCCCACATCTTGCCTTCGTGACTAGCCCTAGGACCGGGGGCGGAGCCCCCTGGAGAAGCCGTATGGCTCGCAGCCTGTGGCGGGAGACACCGGGAATGCCGGGGATGCACCCCATTATCCCCGAACCGGCGATGACAGCCTGCTGCGAGAAGGGGTATCGGGCAGGCTCTCCGCTGGTACCCTTCAAAGCGAAAAACGCATCTCAACAGTCTTTCTCGACCACTTCGCGTATCGTTGCCAGAGCAGACGCTGATTGCCTGTCCCGTCCCAGTTCGCGATGCCTGATGAAGCGGCGCTCGTGACTGCTCCTTGCAATCACCAAATATAAGTCCCGACGGCGCCGGGTTGGAGTCTGACGCCGGCGGTTTTGCCGTCGCACTGGATCGTGAAGGAACCGTCGGACCAGGTCGTGTTGGCGACGATCAGGACGATCCTGCCGTCGGGCGTCTTGAAGGCCACGTTCGGCATCACCTGGGTGCTCTCGACGACGGCGGCCCGGATCAGGCCGGGACGTTCTTCGTCCTCGGTGAGACTGACGGTGGGGTCGCCGGGCGCAGTCGACGCGATGCGCGTCGAGCCGGGACGCACGAACCTGGAAACATGCGCGATCGTGTAGTAGGCGATGTTGCGTGTGACTTCGTCTCCGTCGAGAGTCACGGCGCCCTGGCACATCGAGCAGCCGCCGTTGTCGGTGTGCGGATCGTTGTTCGGATCGGCGGCGAGATTCCAGAGAATGACGTTGCGGCTCCAGTTCCGCGTGACGTCCACGATCATGCGATCGACGGCGGAGGCGATGGCGATATTGGAACTGCCGGGCTGTTCGGTGATCATCTGCTCGGTGAAATACAGGTTCTTGTCCGGGCGGGCCCTGTGCACGATGCTCATCGCGCCCAGGTCGCCGCCGTAGTGGTGAAAACCCGAGCCGTCGGCGAAGGCGGAAATATCCGGGTCGTTCAGCAGCGCCAGCGGATAATCGAAACGATCGCAGTTGTGATCGAACAGGACCAGTTTCGTCGTCAGGCCGGCCTTCGCGAAAGCGGCGATCAGGTGATTCTTGATGAACTCCCGCTGCTCCGACAGCAGCCACGGCATGCTCGGCGTGTTCTTGGAATTGAGCGGCTCGTTCTGAATGGTGATCGCGTCGATCGGAATGCCTTGCTGCTTCATCGCCTGGATGTACTTCACGAGGTACAGCGCGTAGGCGTCGTAGCAATCCTCCTTCAGATGGCCGCCGCGAACGTCATGGTTCGTCTTCATCCACGCCGGCGCCGACCACGGCGACGCCAGGATCTTGATGCCCGGATCGATGGCCAGGATCTGCTTCATCACCGGAATCACGTCTTTCTTGTCCTGGCCGAGATCGAACCGCTTC
>JBDKUU010000721.1:0-1962 GCA_039679525.1 Phycisphaerales bacterium
GTAGCCATTCAGATCGTACGCAGGAAGCTCCGTATCGCGACAGACGCGCAGCCGGCGTATTGTCCGACGAGAACCGTCCTTTGGAGTTGGTGTACGAATGAGTCGCAGGTCACCGCGATGGGCCGCCAGGATCGACAGGCTCAGCAAGAGCAGGTTGGCCCATTGGGCTTTTTGGCTCGGCATTCTCTTCAAGGCGGCCGACGGCCTGCTCGAAACGTTCGGCGGCTTCGTTCTGCTGGCAGTCAGCAATCAGACGATGTTGAGCGTTGTGTACTGGCTGGTCGCGCCCGAGCTTGCGGAAGACCCGAACGACTGGCTCGCCAATCATCTGTTGGAGTGGACGATTCGACTGTCCGCGAATGCGAAGGTCTTTGCGATCGTCTATCTCCTGGTCCACGGAATCGTCAAGATCGTGATCGTCACGGCCATCTGGCTCGGTCAGCTCTGGGCCTATTGGTTCGCCGGCGTCGTTTTTTCGCTCTTCGTGATCTATCAGGTGGCTCGCTTTGCCGTGACGCACTCGTCAATGATGCTGCTCCTGACCGCGGTCGATCTCGTTGTCATCGTGCTGCTGCCCCCGGAGTACAAACGCGTATCGGCCGAGCTGAAGAGCCATATCAAGGAGCGATCCTGATCTCCGTCAGTCGACGATCTCCCTCGTTCCCGGCGGCTCCAATTGCAGCGTGACGTGCTCGATGTCGAAGCGATCGTGGAGCATGATCTGCATCTCCCGCAGGGCCCCCCGCCAGCAGAGCGGACTGGTGCAGTCGGCCTTGAGCCAGATGGTTGCCGTCAAGACCGGAAACCCCGACGTCACCGACCAGATGTGCAGATCGTGCACCGCGGCGACGTGCTCGTTCGACTCCAGGGCCTCCAGGATCTCGCGGAAGTCCAGGTGCTCGGGCGTCGCGTGGATCAGGATGGCCACGGTTCGACGGAGCAGGCCGACGCTGCTCCAGAGGATCAGGCCCCCGATGACCAGGCTGACCAGAGGGTCCGCGGGCATCCAGCCGGTCCACAGGATGATCAAGCCGGCGACGATCGCCCCGACGGAGCCGAGGGCGTCGGCGATCATGTGGGTGAAGGCCCCTTCGATGTTGATGTTCTCCTTGCGGCTGCCCATCAAGACCCACGCGCTGGCGACATTCGACACCAGGCCGGCGACGGCCACGATCAACATGCCCGAGCCCTCGACCTCGGCCGGGTGCAGGAACCGGGAGATGGCCTCGCGGACGATCAGGCCCACGACCAGGATCAGCGTGGCGCCGTTGACGAAGGCGCCGATCACCTCGGCCCGAAGGAACCCGAACGTCCGCTCCGGCGTCGCGGGCCTCTGCACCAGGTGCGCGACGAAGATCGCCAGGCCCAGGGCCAGGGCGTCCGTCAGCATGTGGCCGGCGTCGGCCAAAAGAGCCAGGCTGCCCGTGAGGATGCCGCCGACTATCTCGATGACAAGAAATGCCGTGATGATCGCCAGGGCCACCCACAGCCGCTTGCGGGAGATCCTGCGCAGTTCCTCGCCGTGGTCGTGGTCATGGTCATGGCCGTGACCATGGTTATGGTCGTGGTGCTCATATCCGCCGTTGCCGCTGTTCGTGCCGCCATCGTGCATCTATGATTCCCCCTACAGATCGCGTTCGGCGTCAGTATATTCGCCGCGCGCCGCCCGGTCAACCTTCGCAGGGGGCTTCGCGGCCCCGAGAGAGCGTCTGGCATCCGATCGCCTGTTTTTTTCCTTGTCGCAGTCCCGTAGCGGCGGTTTAATGGGTGCCTTGATGATTCGGGGAGTACAAAACGGATACTGATTTGAGGTGAGTTGCAATGGCAGACCTGAAAGCATTGGCTGAGGCGGTGATCCGAGGGGACCAGGCGACCGCGGTGAACGTCACGAAGACGGCGTTGAAGGAAGGCACGGCCCCCAAACAGGTCCTCGACCAGGGCCTGATCGCGGGCATGGACGTC
>JBDKUU010000722.1:0-10383 GCA_039679525.1 Phycisphaerales bacterium
CCCGTCAACAAACATGCGGAAAAGCGGGCCAGCCTGTGAGATCGCAATGTGATGCCACTCATTCAACGAGATCGCAGTTCGGTCCTCAAGTGCCACGCTGTTGCTGCCGCTGATCTGAGCGATAAAGCTCGCCTTACCAGAGTTAAGCCAGAGGGTGTACTCACCAGAGCCGCCCGAGGACCGTTTGCTCATGATACAAGCGAAACCGGACTTGATCGACGAAATGCGGACCCACGCCTCCATGCAGAAGGCCGAGGTTCCGGTCGCGCCGATCTGGATGTCCGTGGTACTCGGGGTGGTCAGGTAGTCCCCAGTCCCGTCGAGCAACAAAGAACTGGCCCCGAACTTCGCTTGCGCGGTGTCGATCTGGGCGTTGCCAACGAAGGTCATGGCCCGGCCGAAACTGCTCTCGTCGGTCGTCGTTACGTCACCGTCGGTCCCGTTGAAGCCGAGCAGCATCGCGACGTTCGCGAACGAGGATACCGAAGGAGTCGCAACAGGTGCCGGTCGCCCGGTCGGAAGGGGGAGCGACGGCGGGGTAAATCCGGCCACGTTGTAGCGGGCCTTCCCCATCGTGATCCGAAGCCAATTCAGGTTGCCTCGCATGAAGCGCGTAGGCTGGTCGCTCTCGCTCTGGCCGATGTACAACGCGGTCGTGTCGGCGGACATCGCCGTGCTGTTCGTGCTGGACCCCTTGAGAACGCCGTCAACGAAGCCGTAGTAGGTCGTGCCGACCCGGACTACGGCGATATGGTAGACGGTGTTGATCGCCATGCCGTGCGCGACTGAGAGCTTGGTGGTCTGGGTCGTGCTGTTAAAGGTGGCGAAAATCAGGTCTGCACCGCTCGTATAGAGCTTGTAGTTCCCGTCGTTGCGGCGGCGACCGTAGATGTCGTTAATAACGCCAGTAAGAGTCGTGAAGTACGCATAGCACTCGAAACAGAAGTCGTGGTTCGCCGAACCGATGTTCACTTCATAGCCGTGAGCGCGGTACACGTAGTTCGCGTCCGAGTCGAACTTGATACTCGGCGAGGTCCCGACAACGATGTCCGTGTCATTCTGGGCTGCGCCGACCGGCGTAACAGCCCGGCCGTACTGACTGAGATCGGTAAACACGGTCGAGCCATCAGCACCCTCGCCGCGAAGCAGGAACGCGACGTGATCCCAGTACGGGTCCTCGGCGGGCGGGACGTACACGCTCCCGGCCTTTCCGAAAGCAGCGGCAGGCATCGGCATCATGACTTGAAGTCCTTGCTCAGGGTGGCGAGAATCGTGCCATCGGATCGGACGTAGTAGGAGATCACGTCAACCGCGTTGGCAGCCGTGGAGAGGACGGCCCCGGTTGCGACACCGCCGGGGAACTTCCAATTCGACCCGTAACCCAGCGTCCGGGTGCCGGTGCCGTCCTGCGTCACGATGATGATCCCGGACTGACCCGTTTTCATGTTCGTCGGGTTCGCCAGCGTTCGATTGCCGCCGAGCGTCACCTTGAAGTTCAGGCCGGTGTTGCCGTCAATCGTGATCGTCGCCCCGTCCGTAAGGGTCTGAGTCACGGCAGCGTCGAAAACCTTCTTCGGGGTGACGGTCGCGGCTGACGTGGTGCCGGTCCACATTTCCGAATCGCTTGCCTCCGATCCGGGAACAGCCCCAGAAGTCAGGTAGCGATTGACCCAGTTGGTCCCGTCGAAGAACTTGTACAGGTTCGCCGCCTGATCCCAGAGCAGCCAGCCCTCCAGCGGCGTGATGTAGACCCACGCCCCGTTGTCCCGGATAGCGATCTTGTTCGGCTGGGTCGGGTGGGTCCCGTCAAAGACGTGCCGGTCGCCGTTCGTCGGCGATCCCGGCGTGGCCGAAACCGTGCTAGTCACCGTCCCTTGGGTCAGGACAGAGAGAAGCAGGAGGTTCAGGCTCATTTCATCATCCCAGCCGTCCTCGCCGAGATTGAAGAAAGCCGTCAGGCCCAGATTAGGTAGAGTACGTGCCATGACAGATTCCCTTTACAGACCGCCCCAGTTCTGGCCCCAGCCATAACCCCAGCCAGCGTTCAGGACAACAAAGAAACGGTACTTGAACATCGACTCAACGCCGTCCCGCTTGGAAACGATTTCCATCCAAGCGCGCACCGGAGCGCCGTCGGCAGTCTGCATCGTCGAATCGTAGGTCCACGTATCGACGGCCCCGACATCGGTTTCCCGGAGCAGGGTGGTGCCGTCTTGAGCATAAATGCGGACGACGTAGGTTACACCCGCCTCCGGGCCAGTGCTGCCTTCGGTATGACCGACGAGCAGGTCCGCTTGGAGCTTGCGGTCGCGGTGCGCCCACGTCAGGACAGGGGCGTTATGCTGCTCGGTCCCGAGATTGTAGACCGAGATGCCGTCGAGCTTGACGTTGCCCGGCGGGTACGGCCGGAACACGCGCTGGCTGACTTCCTCAGAGACTTCTTCCGCGAGCGCGATGTCGAGGAGATCAGTCGAGGTCCGAGTCAGCGCCTTGCCGTAAACGGTCTCCCCGTCGGTATATTCGATGCCGTCCAGACCAATCTCGTCGTCGATTAGCCAGACCGTCGATTCGAGAGTATGGGCTGCCGGGACAGTATCGGCCACGCCGCGCTTCACGGTCGCGAGGAAGGAAACCCCGTCGAGCGACGTAAGCTCCATCTGCTCGTCGTCGATCATGATAGCCATGCCCGGCTCGTATTCGATCAGGAACTCGGCAACGCCAGCCTCGAATACGGAGAACGTGGTGTCCAGCGGCCCGATGTCCTCGGCGAGCGTCAGAGCGGCCGTGAAACCCACGGTCCCTTGCGCGGCGTACTCGCCGCCCTCGGGCTTGGTGTACACGTCGAAACCTTGGGTCTGGACGCCCGTGGGTTCCTTGGCGATCAGGCCAACGTAGCTCACGCCAGCCGTCACCGCGTCTTGGTCGGCCTTCGTGGTGCGGACGTAGAAGTCGCGCCAGTTGATCTCGTACACCCGCGTCTCGGTCGGCGGGATCGCGGTGAAACTGGGCGGCTGCCAAACCGACGAAGGCGGTTCGATGAAGTCGGTCTCGGGCATCCCGAAGATGTCCTGCACCGCCTTGACCGTGATCTTGCTATCCGTCAGGGTCCCGTCGTCAACCTCCCCAGCGCGAAGGACCATATTCGCGATACCCTTCGACGGCATCGACACGCGAAACGGCATACCCGGCGCGATACGCCAGCCGCGACGGTCAAGGACAACGGACATTCGGCGCAAGGGAAGCTGGGCCTTGAGTTCGCGCAAAGCGACCTTGGCGCAGAGCTTACGGGTCGAGAGGCCCTTGTACTCGATAGTGTTGGAAATGATTTCGCCCTGAGACTGAATCGAGGCGAGGTTCTGCACCCGGACTTGGATGTCCTCCTTCGTCGTCGGGTCGAAACCGACGATGATGATCTCGTTGTACGCGGTCTCCTCGCCACTCGAATCATCGTCGAGGATGTCGATCAGGCCGGTGTCCGGCGTGAACAGCGGCAGGTCGTCCGGGTCGTAGTCGCCCCGGATCAGGCGGAGCGTCAGCTTGCCCGATTCACGGTCAACGTACTGGATGCCGCCGATATGATTGATGACCTTGGGGATGAACTCCTTGATGTTCTCCTGCCGGAACCACGGGATACAGAGACCAAGGCCCTCGCTGCAAAGCTGATTTGCGGCGTAGATAAAGCTGTTCTCGTCGATCAGTTCAGGTGGCATCCCACGGCCCCACTCGGGGTTCGTGTTGACCTCGTAAAGGATATGCGCGCCGTTCATCGCGTGGATCGCGCCGCCGGTCTCGCTCGCCAGCACGACGCGCGCCTTGGCCGGATACCACGGGTTGTCCTGCCACCAGCCAGCGTCGTAGCGCCGGACGCGGAAGGACCACTCTTTCGGGTACGGGTTCAGCGAACAGACAAGCCCATCGAACCAAAGCGTCACAACGCCCCGGAAGTTCGGCACGTCTCCGCCAAGCATCGACGAGATAGCCGGGAGGGTCCCGACTCCGCTGGCGAGCGCCCCCTGTAGAACCTGATCGTCCGCGCCGTTGTAGACGTAGCAGGGGCCTTGAACCCCGCCCTCCTTCTTGTCGCCGCCGAACAGTTCAGGCTTGTTGATCGAGATCAACTGCCCCGAGCTTGAGATGTCGATGGTGGAGCCGTAGGCCGTCAGGCCGCCGACCTGAATCTCCCTGATCTCGTTTACCGGCCCGCGCCCCAGCCCCATATGGAGCGAGAAATAGTAGCGGTAGCCGATAGTCTGTTTCTTCTTACCGCCCATCGGCCGCCTCCTGCTTTGCAGCCTCTACGGGCCTGAGCGCGAGGGGATCGTTGGTCGCGATGAAATCGGCAGCCGGGCGGCCCTCGGCCACGAAGTCAGACCAATCCCAGTCGCGCGCGGCGAACCACTCGCGAACGCCCTTCATGCAGAGCTTCGCTTGGCGCATATGCCGGACGTGTACGATCAGGTCGCTCACTTCTTGCCCCCGCCCTTGATCTTGGTGGTGCGGTAGTTCCCGTACCAGAGAACCATCCAGCCGTCAGTCCAGCAATCGCCGAAGAACACCGCCTGAGGCGTTGTCTCGTCGGCCTGCGGAAAGTCGAAGTCCTCGAAAGCCGACGCCTTGACCTGTTGCGGCTTGACGAGCAAGGCGCTCACGACCGACGAAGCGACCATGAAAACCAGCGCCCAAGCAAACAGCGGCATCTCTCGACCTCCTCAGAAAATCGGCGTCCCGTCGAACGGCGACTTGCCGGGCAGGTGAGGGAAACCCCCGAAGTTGGCGAGGTTGCCGAACGCCTTGCAATTCGTCGTGCTACGGGAGCAGCCGGGGTAGATCGTTACCGCAGTCCCGATCTCAAGTCCATCGGTCGTGCCCAGAAGCAGGAAATAATTTCCAGATTGGCTCTCGATCCCCCGGCGAACGAGGCTCCCGTCCGTCCGGCTCCACTCGACAAATCCCCCGGTGAACGTGCCCTCCGTAGGCTCGGCATGGGTAACGCAAGTGAAGCTCACGCCATCCAGAGTCGCGATCTCGCGCGCGTAGGCGTGGTCCTCCTTGTCGTTGCTGCCGTTGCGGTTGCAGCCGATCCCGTACAGGACGTGAGGGCACATGCGGGACCACGCCAGCCGCAGGCCGTTGCGGTCGTAGGTCCCGCCCAGCGAGCGACAAACGAGCCGCACCGTGGCCGGGTCGTCCTCGGTCGCGTTGATAACCGTGCCTTTCCAGAGCAGCGGAGTCTCGTCGTCCGGGTCGCCGATATGCCAGCGCCGGACAGTCAGCCAGACCTTCCCGCTCGGCTGGGTATTGCGGAACAGCCCGGCCACGGGGTTGTTGATTTGGGTCTGGATTTGGAGATCGTTCTGATCCGAGCCGCCCTGCTTCACGCCGTCGTCGCTGATCGCGAGCGCGGTCCAGACAGCCGGGTCTCCGTTCTCGTCCAGCCCGACGGTCTGGTCCTCGTCCGCCGTGCAATAGCGCCAGTAGGTGTTGCCGTACTGGAACTCATAGAGAGCGATCGGTCGCCCGCCGAAGCTGGAAATCTCGTAGGTGTTGTACGTCAAATCACGGTCTCCACGAGAATCGACAAGCCGCCCGAGTTGTCGCCGACCGGCGAGTCGATGATGCCGAAGGTGTAGCTGGAGCCGCCCGACACGGTGTCCGGGATGAACGCCTCACGGGCGGCCGCATAGCCGTTGTAGCGCGTGTTGTCGCCAATCTGTTCGAGGGTCGCCGGGTTGCCGTCCCGGAGGACCCAGAACTTGTTGTACGATCCCGAGGACGCGGTGAAGCTGGAGAAGTTCGGACGGCCCCACGGGGACCACCCGGAGTAGGTCTGCCCCGGCGGCTGGCTGAGGTACAGGACATCGCTGGGCGAGAACCCGGAGATCGTGACGCCCTTCGACACCAGCCCGGCCGCCGTGGACGCCCCGTGGACGTTGGCCCGGACGTTCACGATCCTCTGATTGGTCGCGCCGCAAGGACTGCTACCCATCGCCGTGACAGGGATCGGGAAGTGGATCGGCGTCGGCGTCGTCCGCGAGTTCTTGAAGGTGCGGAACAGCGCGCTTACGGTATGCAGGCCGTCGATTCCGCCGTGGTGCAGAAGCTCGAAATCGTCGGTATCGAACCGGGCCGTGTCAACGAAGCTGATCCGGCGGACTTGCCCCGGCGAGAGGGCTAGACCCAGCGAGGCGTCTAGGTTGATCTTTTCGATGGCTTCGGTGCTGCCGATCTCGACTGAGGTGATCCGGCGAACGATCCGCCCCGTCTTATGCTCGATCACGATATACTCGCGACCGCTCGTCGGACAGCCGGTGTAGATCAACCCGGCCCGCTCCACCTGAATCTGCGTCGCGGAGGACGCTGCCGACGCTACCAGCCGAAGATCGGCCTTGAACGTGGGGAGCCAGAAGGCCCCGGCCCGGCCTTGGTGCCGGTAGATCAAGTCGCGGAACCCGGCGAGCTTGTCTCGGCCGTCGAGGAACCAGCGATGGGCTTGCCCGAGCAGAGCGCGCCCCAGACGATCGGTCTGATACGTCAGGCCGATCCCGGTGTCCAGCATTTTCAGGTCCCGGCCGAACTCGACCGTCAGGTCCTCGACCCAGTTAGGCTCGTCCGTGAACACCGGCAGGCCCGCGTAGACCGGGTAGCTGCTGGAGGCGGCCTCCCACGGATTCGGGCCGACGACGCGAAGCTCTGCCGTGACCGTGGCGACCCCGGCCGTCTTGTGCGTCAGGTCGCCGACTTGCTCCATCGCGACCCGGCGGAGCGGATAGAATCGGGTGCCCTTCGGCCACGAGCGCCCCGGAGCTACCGCGAGGTCCACACCCCCGGCGTCAACGGCCGCGATCTCGACGACGCTGTACTCCAGCGCCGAATCGCCGATCAGGAGGCCCAGCCGCCCCTCGTGGTAGGCCCACTCCCGGTTGGTCGTGTCGAAGTCGATCCGGGTCGAAACCCCTGCCGTCAACGTGGCCGGGATCGTCACGACTTCCCAGTACAGGGGGGCGGTGATCTCTCCCCCGCCCGCCTTGTTGACGAACAGGTCGAAAAACGTCCTCTCAGGCCCGCTCAGGAGGAAGTCGGCCTCAAAGGACCTCCGTGGTGTCTGGCGCAGCGTTCGGCGCTGCTCGGCCCCGGAGGACGACGCGAGAACGTCCGTGAGGAACGAGATACGCTCAGCCATCGGCTCCCGCCAGTTCGGGCGGAACGGAAAGACGGGGAGGTCGATGTCTGCCATTAGCCGAGAACCTGCTTGATCGTTTCCTTGTTCGCCCGGATGAACGTCAGCATCGTTTTCTGCCCGGCGCGTCCCTGCATTGCACCGGCAATCTGGGCCGGGTCAAGTACGAGGACCTGCTTGAGCGACTGCTGCTGCGGTTCGCCACCCTTGCCGATGTTGCTGATATGCCGGGGATCGTCAGCCGTCAGGACCTCCTCGCCGCGCTGGAGGACAGCCTTGTACTCGTCCGGCTTGAGACCGAGGCCGCCGCCGCCGTGGAATTTCGGCGCTCCGATCCAGCTACCCGATCCACCCGAGACCTTGCGGTGCGAGCCGCCCTTGCCGACGACGCCGCCGTCATGGAAGAACAGGCCGCCCAGTCCGCCGCTCGCCCCGCCGATGATGCTCTTGGCAACCTGCAAAGCGACCATCTGAATCAGCACGTCGGCGATGGCCTTGAGGAAGGACGCTGCCAGACCGATGCCAGCCTCAAGGACGCTGTTCAGCGCGTCGCCCCAAGAGTTCGTGCCGTTGATAAGCCCGGCGATGGCGTTGCCGACCGTGTTGAACGCATTGGTCACGCCTTGAGCGATCCCGTTCATAGCCGCTTGGTTAATCTGGGCGATCCGGGAATCGACTGCCGTAAGCCCTGCCTCAGCCGCGTTCAGCTTCGCGATCCAAGTCTGGTAGGCGGTCTCGCTGATAATCCCGGTCTGCCGCAGAAGCTCGACCTGTTCACGAAGATTCGCGATGACCGGGCGCTGAGCTTCGGCGGCACGAGCATACGCCTGAGCCGTGAGATCGCGCGTCTCCGCGTCGCTCTGGAGACCCAGTTCGTTCAAGGTCTGGTAGGACCGGACAAGCTCGTCACGCTCGCGAGTGAGATCGGAGAGCTTCTTGTCGGCTTCCTCCAACCCCGCCAGACCGACGCCAGCGACAACCCCGTTGTTCGCTTCGCCGCCTACCAGCCGCTCCAGACTTGCGATCAGGGAAACCATTTCCGGGGAGGGGGTAGTTCCGGCCACGGCGCGAGCAATCGCAAGGGCTTGGTTCGCCGCTGCCACGATTTGCGGAGACAGGCGGGAGTTGATCTCCTCCGCCCGGCGCAGGGCCTCGGCCTCCGTGATAAGGCCGCGCTTCCGCTCGTCGTTGACGCGGGCGATCTCGGCGTCCCGCTGCTTCTCCAGAAGCCCGGCCTGCTCCTGATAGAACTTGATTCGTTCCTCGTCCTTGAGGCGTTCCTTCGTCGCCGCGACGCGGGCCTCAAGATCGTTCAGCGACGTGCCGTCCTCGGCCGTCGTGATCCCCTTCGCCCGGAGCGCGGTGATCGTGTCGCCGATCTTCTTGTACTTGTCGTCGATGGCCTCCAGCCGGGCCTCAAGCGACGCCGAAGGACCGCGAGCGGCCTCCCGGTCGAGCGCCGTGGTCTGGCTGGCAAGCTGACGCTGGAGGCTCAGGATTTGCCGCTGAGCCGTCAGTCGCTCGCGGTCGGCCTTGCTCCGGGCCGTGCGGCTCCGCTTGGCGTCCCGAGCGCCCTCCTCGTTGATCTTCTTCTGCTCGGCCGCGATAGCCTGCTGGACGGCGCGCTCCTCCACGGCCGCGCTGACACCGGCCGCCTGAGCGTCCCGGCGAGCTTCGGTCTCCGCCCGGCGAATCCGTTCGGCCTTCGTCAGTTCGCGGGTCGTGCCCAGTTCCTCGTCGAGCGTTTCGAGGTACTGCCGGTCCCGGATGCTCTGGTCCGACGCGCCCGGCGGCGGAGCGCCGTTGTTCGGGCCGTTAAGGCCGCGCTGCTGCCGGATAACATCGAAGGCTTCGCCGAGCGCCTGATCCTTCGTCTTGCCCGCCAGAAGCGCCGAGACGAAGGTGAGACCAACAACCGCGTCGTTGATCTTCTTCTGAACCCAGTCGAGGAACGGCCCGAGGGCGCTGCCCAGCCAGCCGACGAAGTTCTGCCAAGCCGCCTTGAGGTTGTTGACCGCCGGGGTCCACTGACTCCGGGTCGCCTTGGCGATGGCATCGTTTCGCTCGGCCACGCGGTCGAGGACGAACTGCCGGGCCTCGGCGGCCTTGCCAGCCGCGAACAGGGCCTCGGCGTGGTCGAGGTCCGCGTCGGTCAGGTCGTTCGTCTTTTCCGTGAGATCGTAGACCGCCTCGATTCCGCCCTGCTGGACATCGACGAGCATCTGGGTCGCTTCGGTCAGGTCGATCCCGAGGCGTTCGGCAAGCTGGCTGGCAGCCTCCGAATACGCCTCAAGCTGGTCCATCGTGAACCCTTCTTCGGCGAGAGCCATCATCGCCTTGCGGGCGTCCTCGGCCGAGGCTCCAAGGTCCTCCAGCTTCTCTTGCGCGGCCGCGTAGCGAGCCGGATCAAGCGCCTCCCCGGTCGGCAGGTTCGCGAGGTCCTGCTGGACCTGCTTGAGCCGTTCGGAGTCGGTGTACAGTTCCCGGAAGGCCGCGCCCAGCGCGATAGCCGCGATGATAAGGGGCGAGAACGCCACGGCGAAGCGCGCCACGGTCGAGATCAAGCCGGGGAACAACTGCCCGATCTGGGAACCCTGCTGGATCAGGACGATCAGGGGATTCTGCCCAGAGGCCAGCGAGACGAAAATGTCGTTCAACTGGAAAGACAGGTTGGCGAGATCGTTGGGCTTGAGGCCGAACAGACCGTTGGTCTGGCGACCGCCGCGACCGAGCGTCGAGTTGATACGCTCCATCGTACCCGAGGCGCGCGTCGCGGCGGCCTCAAGACGGGCCTGCTCGCCCGCGAGATCGGCGGTATTCACTTCCGCCTGACGGAGCGCCCGGCTCAGTTCGCCGAGCTTGGTTTCCTCCTGAGCGAGCGCCCGGCCGGTCTCTTGGAGCTTCGACTCCGCAAGCTGGAGCGAGCGCGCCAGTTCCTCGGTCGGCTGGTCGGCCTGAGCCATCGCCCGGCCGAGCCGCTGCACCTCAGCCTGGGCCTGCTCGAATTGCGCCCGCGCGCCCGCTACAGCGGTTTCCTGATTGCGGAAGGTGTCGATCAAGGCACCCTGCCGCAGGAGCGCGGCCGCAGCCTGAGCGAGGTTGTTGTAGGAATCGTTCAGGAGACCGATGTTCTTGACGCCATCGGCGGCCGCGACATCGGCCTTCTCGATAGCGGCTTCGACTCCTGCGATGGTCTGGAGAGCCGC
>JBDKUU010000723.1:0-17986 GCA_039679525.1 Phycisphaerales bacterium
CCAAGGGCGGTGATGGGATAGGCGTCTCCGTACCCGACCGTGGTGAGCGTCACCGCGGCCCACCACATCGAGGCCGGGATACTGGAAAACACCTTGGGTTGAGCGTCGTGTTCCGCGTAGTACATCAGGGAAGCCGCCACGATCAGGAGGATCACGAGGATGGACACGGCGCCGAGAAGCTGGTCCTTGCGGGATTTGACGACCCGCAGGAGCATCTGGAGCGAATCGGAGTAGCGGGCCAGCTTGGCGATCCGCATGAGACGCATGAGGCGGAACATCCGGAACATTCGCAGGACCCGCAGGTCCGCGTGGAGAAACGGCAGGTAGAAGGGCAGCACCGCCAGCGCGTCGATGATCGCCAGGGGGCTCAGCGCGAATCGCACCCGCCCGGCGACGAGGCCGGCGTACCGGGGATCCTCCACGCAGGACCAGATCCGCAACGTGTACTCCACCGTGAAGACCGCCACGGAGAAGATCTCGAAGGCCTTGAACCACGTGGGTATCAGTGCGTGGACCCGCTCGACCGATTCGACGACCATCGCCAGGATGTTGAGCACGATGAGTCCCACGATGAACGTGTCGAACACCTTGCCCACGGCATCGTTGGTTTTCGAATGGGTCAGGATCTCAGAGACGCGTCTGCGCGTGCCCCGATATGACCACTGCGACAGCGAGCCCTCGCTTCGCGCAGTCAACCTTTCCGCCGACATCGGACCTCCATGGTTGCGTGCCTGTTCATGTTGCGAGGCCATTCTACTTCCGCGGCGACGTCAAGGCACGCAAATTCCCTCAGGCCGTGTCTAATGGTGTCTGCGAGAGGTTTTCGGGCATGGAGAGTCTCGTGGGGCGAGCCGGCACGCCCGAAGCGGTCGTGCAAGGGACATCTTTCGCTTTTCGCCAGTGGCATGAGATAGAGAAGGAGGAAAGACAGGAGGAACATGTCCGCACAAGGCGGCGAGCAGCACGCCTCGCATGCGGCCGGCAAACGGGGGGCTGTCTCGCAAGGCTCAATGCCTGCCGAAAGCGGGCTTGTCTGGGAAGTGTACCGCTTTGCGGCCTCCGGCAGGATACGCGAGCGAAGCGCTCGCTTGAGGGTGCGCAGCACCCTGATTGCTGATGGCTCCAATGCGACAAACTCCCGCCGTGCAGCGGCGGACTCCGGATCAGTCCATTTCTTCCGCTGCCCCGCGAGAATTGATGCTCCGGCTATGACGGCTCGAAAAGTGACTCGTACTTCTCGCCGTCGGCACAGCGTGTCAGCGCCGTGCGAGCCTTCTGGAGGATATCTTGCTCCAGCGGACACGACAGATCGGCGGCTCGGACCACATCGAGGAACCGGTCTCTATGCGACTGAGTGAAATCTCCATTGTCGAGAAGGACCGTATAGACCTCGTGCAGAGCCGCGATGTACACGGCGGACAGACAGACGGCCTGCTTGAAGTGCGGCATGTAGCCGGGCGCTGCGATATATTCAGTGTACATAGGGCCTGCAGGCCCGTACTTGCGGTATTCCTTTTCGGCTTTCTTGTAGGGGCCGACCAGCTTGCACAGGCGAAGGACGAGCAGCAAGTTGTCAACCGAGTCCTCGATCGTGTCCTCATCCGGGAAGGGCCCGTATGTCTCCGCGAACCCGCGTTGGAGAAAGTAGCGGAACCAATCGTACGTGTTCTTCCCCATCAAGCTCTGTATGCAGTCGACCCAGTCCTCGAAGTCCTGTTTGAAGAAGTCGTACCTGGCCGGCGCCTTTCCCGTCGCGTCGTTGCGCTTGTCGCGATAGACCTCCTCATAGAGGAAATAGTCCTGATAGACCTCGCACTCGCGATGTTTCTTGCGATTCCCTCCGCTGCGGTAGTAGGGTTTCGCGATGGTGTTGACCAAGGGATGAATGATCTGGTCGGCGGCGACGTGGCTCAGGTGCCCCGCTATGTACGCAAGCTTGCATCGATCGTCGGCTTCAAGGGTTGTCTTCCCTCCTTCTCGGATGACGTCGCTGAAGAGCACCGCGGCGAGGCGCAGCGGGAACTCGTTGGGTTTCTGGGAGTGCAGATGATAGGACCAGGGCGTTACGCCGGCCGCCTCGACAAAGCCTTCGAACATCATCTCCTTGGTGGACTGAACCATGTTCGCATAGTAGTAGAGGTCGGGTCCGACACTGCCGAGATTCATGTACTGCTGATAGTACTCGCCCTCGGTCGAATCATCCAGCATCGTCGCGAAATTGGCGAGCCCCTCGAACCCCTTCTCTTTGAGCAGGGCCAGTGCCTTGTGGGCAATCACCATGTGTGCGATATTCGCCGGCATACGCTCTCCTTATCCTGTCTTCTCCTTCGTGTGGGCCTGCGTGACCGCTCGATCACGTCCTATATCTTCACTATCGGACGCCGGGCGGGGCTCCTTAACCAAGGGATCGGGAGAGGGCTTTGCTCTGCGGCGGGCAGTGATTCCCCTATAGGCTCGGGCCGTCGACCGGAGCAAAATCACCGAGACAAAGGCACTCTTGCGAAGGGGACGACGCGATGAGCATGCAGCCGTATCGCATTGGGATCTCGGGCTCGTACGGGGGGCTGAACCTGGGCGACGAGGCGATCCTCGAATCGATCGTCCGGCAGTTGCGCGCCTCGGTGCCTTCCGAGATCACGGTGTTCACCCGCGACAGCGAGGACACGCTGCGCCGACACGACGTGAACCACGCGGTGATGATCCGTCAGATGACCCGGGAGGAGGCGCGCGTCGAAGTCGAGAAACTCGATCTGTTGATCCTCGGCGGCGGCGGCATTCTCTACGACCGCGACGTCGAGTTGTATCTTCGCGAGGTGGTCCTCGCCCATGAGGCCGGCGTGCCCGTGGTGGTGTATGCGATCAGCGCGGGGCCTTTGAATGACGCCAACAACCGCAAGCTGATCGCCCGCCATCTCAACCGGGCGGCCGCGATTACCGTGCGCGATCGGCAGTCGTTGAGACTCCTGGAAGAGGCGGGAGTCGAAAAGGAGATCATCCTGACCGCAGACCCGGCGCTGCTGTTGACGTCGGACTCGATCCCCGCGGACGCGATGAAACGCGAAAGTCTGGACGCGCAGCATTGGCTGATCGGAATCTCGGTTCGGGAGCCCGGCCCCGCCGCCCCGGACATGGACATCGATCACTACCACGCTCTGCTGGCCAACGCCGCGGACTTCATGGTGGCCCGTCTCGACGCGAACGTCGTCTTCATCCCGATGGAACGGAGGAAGTTCGACGTGCAGCACAGCCACGCCGTGGTGGCGCGGATGCAGTACGCCCAGCAGGCGACCGTTCTGAAAGGGGAGTACAGTTCGCCGCAGATGCTCAGCCTCATCAGCCATTTCCAGTTCTGCGTCGGAATGCGCCTGCATTTCCTGATCTTCGCGGCCATGCAGAGCGTTCCCATCGTCGCGCTGCCGTACGCGTCGAAAGTCCAGGGATTCCTGGAGGACCTCGACATCCCGGTCCCGCCGCTGAAGGACGTCACCACGGGCGGTCTGATCGCCTATATCGACCGGGCCTGGGACCGACAGGGGGAGATCCGCCAGCGGATCGTCGAGCGGCTGCCCGTGCTCCAGGAGCGTGCGAGAGAGACCAATCGCATCGTGGTCCGCGTCCTGTCGCAGATTCGCGCGACCGTCGGCGTCGGCGGGGGAGCCTGAGAGAATGCCTCCGCTGAAAAAGCCTGCCGAGACTCGTTCCATTACGTTGGCTCCGCGACAAGCGGTTCTCGCGGGCGAGACGGACGTCCTGGTCGTCGGCGGCGGTCCGGCCGGCCTTGGCGCCGCTTTGGGAGCGGCCGCGGCGGGAGCCGGCGTGATCCTGGCCGAGCGATACGGCTTCCTGGGCGGCAACGCCACCGCGGCGCTGGTCATGCCCTGGATGTCGTTTCACACCCAGGGTTCGCCCGACCAGGCGATTCGAACTCGACTGATGCCCCACGATCACGGCCCCGGCCAGGCGGTCATCGCCGGAGTGGTCCGGAGATTCGTGGAACGTCTGGTCGCGGCCGGCGGGGCGATTCAGCCCTCGTTGGAGACCGGCTACACGGTCCCCTTCGATCCGGAGATCTTCAAACTGGTGACACTGGACCTCCTCGACGAAGCCGGCGTCGCGTATCTATTGCATTCGCTGGCGTCGGATATCGGCGACGCAGGCTCGCGTCGCCAGGTCGTCTTCGAGACGAAGTCCGGCCCGGTCGTCGTCGCGGCGCGCGTCGTCGTGGATTGCACCGGAGACGGGGACATGGCCGCTCGCGCGGGGGCCGCCTTTGAGATCGGCCGCGAGGAAGACGCCTTGACGCAGCCCATGACCCTGATGTACCGTATGGTGGACTTCCAGTACGCAGCGTTCGAAGGTTACGTGCGGGAACATCCGGATCAGTGGCAGGGCGTGCATGGTCTTTGGGATTTGATCCGCCGGGTGACGGAGGCCGGAGAACTCAATCTGGCTCGCGAGGACCTTCTGATGTTCGCAACTCCCCACGAACACGAGGTGGCCGTCAACAGCACGCGGGTGACGCAGGTGCTCGGGACCGACGTGTGGGACCTGACCTATGCGGAATGGGAAGGCCGCCGCCAGATGCGGCAGATCGCGGCGTTCCTGCGGCGCTATGTGCCGGGCTTTGAGAACGCGTACGTTGCGCAGAGCGGCGTGACCATCGGCGTTCGCGAGACGCGGCGGATCTTGGGCGAGTATCAACTGACGGCCGACGATCTCCTGACCGTGCGGCGGTTCGACGACGTCGTGGCCCGGGGCTCGTATCCCTTGGACATCCACAGTCCGACGGGCAAAGGGACTGTGCTGCGAAGACTGCCGGCGGACGAGGCCTACGACATTCCGTTGCGGGCCCTGATTCCGCGCGACGTGGACGGGCTGCTCGTGGCGGGACGCTGCATCAGCGGCACGCACGAGGCCCAGTCGTCCTATCGCACCATGCCGATCTCCATGGCCACCGGCCAGGCAGCCGGCGTGTGCGCCGCCCTGGCTGCACGGCACGCCCTGACGCCCCGGGACGTCTCGGCCTGCGATGTGCAGGCCGAGCTGATTCGTCAGGGGGCCGACCTCGGCGCCCGCGTGGATTCGACGTCGCACGCATGATGGCGAAGATGATGCCGTGAAAAGGAGTCCGGAAATGAGACCGGCTCTCGCAGGAATGATGATGGTGATGGCCGCGGCGGCGACGAGCGTGGGGGCCGATCCGGCGGACTTCGAAGCAGGCATGCCTGCGCGGATGGAGAACGCCTGTCGAATTGTCTTGCAGGGGCGAGAGGTTCAAGGGCTCGCACGCCGGAAGGACGGCAGCGGAGACCGTGCCGGCGGTCAAGGTGCGGTCCTGCGAGGACTGGGCAGATCCATCAGGGAGATTCTCGGCTGGCCCCCCTCTGTCCTCGACGAGACGTCGAAGCCGTCCCGGGGCGGGAACGCCGAAGACGTGGACACGACGCCCGGGTCGATTCTCTCCGGAGCGTTCGGCACGAGCTTTCCTGGTCTCGACAGGGTCGGGCTCAGCGCCGCTTGGATATATGACGGCTCGCCACTAGGGGACGAGTGGGACGACTCCGACCTGTTCGGCTCCGGACTCGGTCGACGAATCGACCTCGATGCCGCCCAGGCCGGCGATCCCATTTCCGGCCAGGAGGGGTTCGAGGATATGGACATGCGCCTGATCGAACTGGGCTCCAGCCGCCGGGACGCGCCGCGGAGCGTTGTCTCCGTAGGCACGGGCCCCGGGGCCACGGAGGAAACGCCGGACGTCCGCCTGATCTTCGGGTTTGAGAGGCTGTTCTGATATTCCCTTCGCCTCGGCAGGTGATTTATTTCGGGGCTCTGAGAACACAGAAGACAACGCCCTGCGGCGTCACCACGAACCAATGCGGGTCGACGGCAGGTCGGTTGGATTGCCCGAGCATACTTGTTACTCTTTACGGAGAGTCATCTTCAATTGTCAAACGAGCATCGGCATGCGTATCTTCGCCCGTATTCTCAGTCAGCATCGCGAAATCGGCGGCGAACTCGGCTATTTCGGCCTGGGTTCCTGGTGGCTGTCGACGTTCTCCTCCGCGGAACGCAAGTACATGGAAGCCTTGTTCGAGGGGGGCGACATGCCGGCAGGGGCCCGACCCCTGACCCGAGACCGGGGATTGCTGTCGATCCAGACGGCTGCGGGATTGCTGGTCCTCCTCGCGGACAAACTGAGCAACCAGACGGAGGATCGGTCCCTTGCCTGTCGCGTTCTCGCCGAGGCGGAGGAGCGAGCCCAGGCCGCCAATGACCTGCTCGGACTGCACTTCACCTATCACCAGATGATCCGAATCCACCTCAGGTCCAAGGAGAATTGTCGGGATGCTCCGGACCGGGCTTTCGCCGCCTGTCACAAACAGATGCGGATCTCCTCCGAAGTCGCGAAGGTCTTCTCCGAAAGGTTTCCAGACAAACCGCTTCCCGTCCATCTGGGGTACCTGCACGCCGCGAACATTCTCGAACAGCAGGGCGGGCGCCCGCGGGCGATTGAAATCTGCAGACAGGCCCAGGCCGAGGGCTGGAGCGGAGACTGGTCATGGCGCATTCAACGGATGGCCAGGGGACTCTCGGAGCAACCGCCCGAGGTCAAGTTCATTTCTCGATCGGGCCTGAGTCCGATCTAAGCAGGATCGCACTGATGTCCTCGAAATCCGAAACAGGCACGAATGACAAAAGTCCAAAATCCGAAACGGAGTCCCGGAGCGGCGACAGCGTTTCGGTGATTTGACTTTGGGTCATTTGGATTTGTTTCGGATTTCGAATTTCGTGCTTCGAATTTCGCCTTGGGTCCGTCCTGCCGCGTCCTCAAACCGCATCTCCCGGGCGAAGTCCCGGGTCGCACCGGCGAGGAAGCTCTCTTCGGTAACGGGCAATCCACCTACCTCGAATACGTCGTTTGCCTATAAGCAGATCCCGGTGTGTCCCGGTAGGAATAGGTAGGAATATGGAGAAGAGTTTGGAAGGATTGTCGGATCTGAGCGTGAATCGGCGGCCGAAAGGTCGTCGACTCAGGCCGACACGATTTCAGTCCGTCATAGGGGGATGCAAGATGTATACGACGAAATCATGGATCAGAGGCGTTGTGGGGATTGGCCTGGTGGCAGCTTGGGCGGGGTCAGGACTGGCTTCTGTGCGGGATCAAAGCCGGATGAGCGACCAGCCGTCCTCCATACGACAGCAAAGCGATCAGCAGGCGGCTCCGACGATGACGACTACGGAGATCCGCCGGGCCAGCCAGTTGATCGGCAAACCCGTCAAGAACACGCAAGGGGAGAAACTGGGCACGATCTACGATCTGGTGCTGACGCCGGAACTTGACCAGGTGTCTTACGTGGCCCTCTCGCGAGGCGGCTTCCTCGGGATCGGCCGGAACCTGTATGCGATTCCCTGGTCCTCGATTCGGGTCGGATCGACGGGAGCCTATGTCGCCCCGATCAGCACCCAGGAATTGAGTCAGTGGCGGGGTTTCAGCACGACCGCGTGGCCGAGCGAGCCGTCGCGAAGCTGGACGGGGCAAGCCCGCACGGCTGAAGAAAGGCAAAACGCTCGTGAAAGGCAGGCGGTTCAAAACCGTCGAGTCAGTCGAATCGACGGCTCGACGGTCGAGACTCCCGAGGGTCTGGGCGCCGGACACATCCGAGATCTGGCCGTCGCCATGGACAGCGGCAGAGTCCAATACACGATCGTATCTTACGGCGGCCTCCTGGGGATCGGCAGCCGGTTTGCAGCAGTGCCGCAGGGCGCGATCGACTTGCAGCCTGACCGGCGCGTCGCCCAGTTGAACGTGGGCAAGGACGTTCTGCGGAACAACTCCTTCGCGGCCGGTCAGTTCCCCGATCTGGGCAATCCGTCGTATGCCCGCGACATCGATCGGGCCTACGGCGTAGGGACCGGCGAGACCGTCCTGGGGTACGTGCCCGCCGAGGAATCCCGGCAGGGCGCGACGACGGCTCCCGGCGCCACGCGGTCCGGGACGGAACGAACGCCCAAGACCACTGCGCCGGATCGGACGCAGCGAGGGCCGGCGGCCGGGTCAATGAGTTCTCTGAAGTTCGACCCGCAGGCGAAGTTCGATCCTGCTGCGGTCAAGACGGTCGAAGGCACGGTCACCGCTCTGGGCAAATCGACTCACGCAGCCGGCGGTCCGGATATGCTGCTGATGCAGATCCAGACCGATTCCGGTGATCTGGTCACCGTCAACGCGGGCCCGCTCAATTACGTGAGCAAGCAGGATTTCTACGCGGTCAACGGCGATCGCGTCAGCGTGACGGGCTCGACGGTTCGCGGCTCGAACGGCGCCGAGATCATGGCCGCTCGTATCTCCAAGAACGGCCAGGTTCTCACGCTCCGCAACCGCGACGGACAACCCGTGTGGGATCGCTCGTCAGATACGGGACAGCAGTCCGGCCTGGACGCGCAGGCCTCCGGACAGCACAAAGAGGGATCCTCCGCTGGAGAATCGTCGCCAAACCGGACAGATGAGACGCCGACGCCCTGATCCGGCGGTCGGCGTTTGATGTAACGCGCACGCTCAGTAACGGCACAATCCGCGGTCCTGGACTCGATTCGGGACTGCGGATTGTGCTTGTTTTTTGGAGGGTGAGAGGAATGTCCGAGAGGCTCAGCGGTTGCGGTACAACAGCGACAGTTCCGCGCGATACTGCTGGCCGACGGTGGTCGGCACGACGACTTTGCACATGGCTTCGCTCAGCCGGCTCTGCAACTGCCGCCCGAACACGACGGAGGGGATCGAAATCTCGACTTTGGTGATCTCATGCTGAACGCGGGTCTTGACGCCGCCCATCACCATGTTGGCGATTTCTCCGATGGCGTCGATGATTTCCGTTTCGCTCGGCTGCGAGCCCGGCTCCATGCAGAGCATGCCCGCGGTGATCGCCCGGACGCAGTCCTGGTTGCAGGCGATTCCGAAGCATCCTTCGAAGTCGCCGGTGAAGGTAATGGTCGCCAGAAACGCCGGCTCGTCGGTCTTGGCCGCAGGACCATCCGCCTTTTCCATGGGCAGACACACCATACTGCCAAAGACCTCCTTGGCGCTTTCAAGCATGACGTCTTCGAGCGATACCGTCGTTACCATAAAGTCTCCATGAGCTGCCGGACCCTGCCCAGACCCCATACGTGATCGGCCCGGGAATCCACACCGGGCAGCGTGTCTGCCCCTGTATCGGCACAAACCGGTCGATGCTCCAGCGACTCGGGGGTGTTTCCCGTCGGGACGCCTCACGCTTTCCGGATGCCCGCCCTGAAGGCGTCAGGCTTTGTGGGCCAGGGCCAACTGCTCGTCCTTCTCTCTGAGGAAGTACTCGTCCCGGCACTGGACGGAGCAGAAGTGAATCTGCTTGCCCCTGCGGGTGATGGTCAGGCCGGCGTCCATCGGATCCACGACCTCGCGGCACACCGGGTCGATCGCCTGCCCGGGACGAAGGGGGACCGAGTCCGAGTGCCTGCGGACGAGCCCGGAATCGTTCAACAACGCGCGCACGTCCCTGGCGCTGCCTGCGCTGAGGCATCGGGCGGCAAGCTGCCGGCACGCGTCCACGTTCAGTCGAGACGCGATCTCCTCCAGCCGAGGCAGGGAATGGATGTCGACGCTCAGATGCTGGAAACCCAGCCCGATCAGCAAGGGCAGCAACTGGGGATCGGAAGCGATCTCGCCGCAGATGCTGAGCGGTTTCCCGGCGTATTCGGCCGCGTCCACCAGGTTTTTGAGGAGTTGAAGGGCCACGGGATCTTGCGTCCGATAACTGGGGCTGACGTGGGCGTCGTCGCGGCCGACGGCGAAGAAATACTGAAGCAGGTCGTTGGTCCCGACGCTGGCGAAATCCACCAGCTCGAGCAGTTCGGCGCAGCTCCAAGCGGCCGAAGGAACCTCGATCATGATTCCCTGCTGGAAGTTGTCCCGATAAACGTTGCCGCGAGCCCGCAGACTGCGGATCGCCTCGGAGAGCAGTTGTCGAACGAAGGACAGGTCCTCGCGGCTTCCGATCATCGGATACATGATCCGCAGGCACGGCGCGTGGACGCCGGCCCGCAGGATCGCGCGCATCTGGGAGATGAGAATCTCCGGGTGCTCGCGGTAGATGCGGTTGGCCCGAAAGCCGAGATAGGGGTTCTCCTGCGGCCCCAGGGGAAAGTACGGCAGCACCTTGTCGCCTCCGATGTCGGCGGTCCGCACCGTCACCGTGCACCCATCCCGGCACATCTCGAACAGGCTCCTGTAGACGCGGTACTGCTGCTCTTCGCTGGGGAAATCGTCCGTCTGCTCCATGAACAGAACCTCGGTCCGATACAGGCCGATGCCTGCGACGGTCTTGAGCAGGTCGGGGGTCACCTGCGAGGGATCGGCCACGTTGATCCACAAATGGACCGGCAGACGGTCGCGATCGACGATGTCTCGAACCGCGACGTCGGACGCGGAACGCAGATGTCCGGCGGCCTCGGATCCGGGCGACACCAGGAGGCTTCCCTCCATCGTATCGATGAGAATCTCTTCGCCGGTGAGTTCCTGCAATACCCGCAGGTCGTCGATTCGCAAGATGGGAAACCCGAGCGATTTGGCGAGGATCGCCGCGTGGGAGACGCTCGTGCCTTTCTCCACGACAAATCCCGCGACGCTGCTGTTCCTGGCGTCCAGGACCGCCGAGGGCAACAGCTCCATCGTCGCCAGGATCACGGGGTTCTCGCCCTCCAGCCTCTGGATGGCCCGTCGATGCTGGCGGCTCACGCGACGGCTCAGTCTCGTCAGGATGTCGCGGATGTCCGCGGCCCGCTCGACGAGCAGGCTGTTGGGCGATTGCTCGAACACCTCCATGATCCTGCGAAGCACCGTCTCGATCGCCGCCTCGGCCGAGAGCTTGTTCTCCCGGATTTCGTAGCAGACGTCCTGGTGCAACTTGCGGTCCTTGATGAGATACAGATGGGTCTGGAGAATCTGGGCCTCCGCGTGGGAGGATTCGGCTTCCAGAGCCGTGATGGTTTCCGTCAACTCCTCGGCGAGGCCGTCGATGTGCTCCTCGAAGCGGTTCAACTCCTGCTCGACGCCTGCGGCCCGGGCAGGCCAGGGCTCCAGAAGTGTGAAATCGCTCTCCAGGAACACCAACCGGCCTTGCGCCGCGCCCGGCGCAAGCATCTCGCCGCTGAACTTCCGTACCGCCATGCTCTGCCCCTGCTGCCTGTCTCGATTCGAGGATGCGTTCGGGGCCGCCGTCCTCCGTGACGACAACCCCGAACCGTTGCCTATTCACATTCGCGACCCGCCCTGAAGTCCGCACGCCATCTTCAGTTCAATGCCTCGCAAGATCCTCGTGCACCCGGAAGAGGCGGGCCCCGCGTATCCGGCAGATCGAGCCGACCACGACGCTTCCGGCCGACCGGCGATTACCTCGAAACTCCCGCTCCGTGGTCCGCCGCGAGTTCTCGCTCGCGACCGGCCGTCGGTGCAATCGTCGTCGACCCGGATCATATCGAATCAACCACATGCCTAAGTCCCGATTCCTCATCGTGGTCGCTCGGTCTGACCTCCGTGCTCCATACGACGAACGGGTTTCTCGTTCCTTTGAGCTTTTCCCTCATCGGCCGCCAGTAGAATCCTCAACCCGAACGGTCGTCGATCATGCCTTCATGCCGCCAGAATCTCCGGGCACCCCTCCGAAAGGACACGTAGATTTCTGTTGATGACAAATCTGGTCCTCGCAGGTATGATTTAGAGAGTTGCGGGCATACGGATGACCGAGTCGCCGGACGAGGTGAGGAAGCGGAGCATGTCGAGGGGCAGGACTATGAGTAAGCCTGGAGCGTTTACGTTGATCGAGCTGCTGGTAGTCATTGCGGTGATCGCCGTGCTGATGGCCATCATGACGCCGGCACTCGGCAAGGCGAGAGAACAGGCCCGAAAAGTCGTCTGCTCGGCCCACATGAAAGGCTTGGGCGTCTCCTTGCGGATGTACATCGACGACAATGGCGGCCGGACGCACCGTTCCCCCAACCGAGGTCTTTGGGATACCGCCTATGAACACGGCTCTGTCGTGCAGAAACTCGGGCCCAACGACAAGATGGCTTACTGGGGAATCGCCTACTATCCGTATGCCTCGAACAAGCGGATCTTTCGATGTCCCAGCTCCCGCCGAGTCGACGATTGGCCGGATGATGGGTGGGGCGCGGCCTATCAGCAGTACTTCCGCTACTGCTCCTACGGGATCAACGGCTACGTCACGTGGTACACGAGAGAGGGAACCGCCAAGGAGCGGAACATTCGCGTCGACACCGATTTCAAGAGGCACGACGAAGTCATCGTCTTTCAGGATCACATCGAGCAGAAGCTGGACGACGTCGATTCCGACATGCTCTGCATTGGCCCCGGCGTCAGCATCAATCTCTCGCAGTGGCGTCCGCGCAGCCAAGGAGGAGAGGGGCTCAAAGACACCTATTGGCCCGACTACGACACGATACGCGAGTGCTTCCGTCATACGGGTTTGTCCAACCTCTGCTGGCTCGACGGGCACGTCAGCGGCATCAAGGAGACGACCGGTGAAGACGTCCCCACGTCCTGGTACACCGGCGTGCGAACGGGTTCGGGAGTGTAGCGATGTGTGATCGACGCGGCGCCCTCGCGGTGATCGGCCTGGCGGTTCTGTTGGCTGTCATGGGCTGCAAGCCCAAGACGAAGACGGCCGCGACCGCCGCGGACGTGCCCGCCGAAGATATAGCGGTCTTGCGAGCGGCCCTGACCAAAGGGATGCAGGCCGTCTCGATCGGCGATGTGACGGCCGAGCACGTGGGCCGACCCTGCGTCGTGGTCGCCCGCACGCCGACGAAGTCGGCTCCGGCGGACGCGCCGCCGCCCCTGGGCATGGTGCGGATTCTGGGGCCGACGACCTTCTACAAAGGGCGGATTCACGGCGTCTCCTCCGAGGGGCTTCAGGTCCACGCGGCCTATCCCACTTCGGGCAATCTGAAGATTCTCTCGATTCCTTCGACGGATATTCAATCCATCCACGTCGGAAAGTGATCGCCTGCAACGCCTGTCTGCGTCGCTCCTCTCTACCGAAGGCACCGCCAAATCTCGCGACTCGTGGGAAAGAGTTGCTGGACAACCCGTCGGAGAAGTCCTATCCTACTACCTTTTCGCGGATCCGCGCATCGTAGCGACGCACGGCGTCAAGGGATTGCGGCAATTTCTCTCTCCTGTGGAGCGTCTATCCCGAGTCGTTGCGGTAGGTGATATGAGGTATTGTGGATGAATACTGGCGGGTCGAGGTCCTATAAACTCATCGTGGTCGTGTCGTTTCTGCTTTCTCTGGGGTGTTCGTGCGCCCATTTCAACCCGCCCGATCCCGAGGACTACATTGGCCCCAAGGCGGCCGAGCCCAACGTCTCTATGGCGAAAAAGCCGGGCGACGTCAGTCCGCAACCTGCCGCGGTCGAGCCGCCGGTCGAGGCGGGGCCCCTGAGAATCACCACGGAACAGGCCACGCTCCTGGCGTTGGAGAACAACAGATCCCTCGTGGTCGAGCGGCTCAATCCTCAGATTTCGAGGACATTCGTCTCGGAGCGGCTGTCCATTTTCGACCCGGTCCTCAGTGCGCAACTGGGCTACGAGTGGGATCAGCTCGACGAGGGTTCGACGGACGTCGAGCAGGAAGGGCCCATGGCGTCTGTCGGCGTGCAGGAATTTCTGCCGACGGGGACCACGCTGGGCGTCACCGGAAGCACAGGTCTCTATGGGCCGAGCCTGCCGGCCTCGGACGACGAGGAGTACGCGTCGGCTCTCGCGTTCAACGCGACGCAGTCTCTGCTGCGAGGGGCCGGGACCGCCGTGAATATGGCTTCGGTGAATCAGGCGAGGATCGACGTGGAGATCTCGCAGTACGAGCTGCGGGGCTTCATCCAGACCCTGATCGCTCAGGTCGAGGAGACCTACTGGGATTATGCCTTGGCCCAGCGAAGGATCGAGATCTACACGCAATCCCTCGAACTGGCCGAGAAGCAGTTGGAGGAAACGCAGGAACGGATCAAGTTGGGGGATTTGGCGAAAACGGAGATTTCAGCGGCCGAGGCGGAAGTGGCTCTGCGTCGCGAAGACCTGATCAACGCCCGTAGCGCCCTGGCAAAGACGAAGCTGAGTCTTCTGCGCCTGGTCAATCCCCCCGGGGCCGATCTCTGGGATCGGGAGATCACGTTGGACAGCCTGCCCGCGATTCCCCCCATCACGCTGGACGAAGTCGAGCCGCACGTCGCTCTGGCGATGCGCACGCGGCCCGATCTGAATCAGGCGAAGTTGCTGTGGCGGCGGGGGGAGTTGGAGGTCGTCAAGACCCGCAACGGCTTGCTGCCGAAGCTGGACCTGTTCGCGACGCTGGGCCGGACCGGGTACGCCGACTCCTTCGGCAGATCGATCACGACCTCCGACGACTACGGCTACAACGCGCTGGCGGGCCTTTCGTTCGAGTTCCCGGTGCAAAACCGTGCGGCCCAGTCCAGCCATCTTCGCGCCGTTCTGTCGCGTCAGCAGGCGAGAGAAGCCGTCGGCAACTTGTCGCAACTGATCGAGGTGGACGTCAGGACCGCGTACCTGGAGATCGCCCGTTCGCAGGAGCAGGTGGCCGCAACGGCCGTGACACGAAGACTCCAAGAGGAGAAGGTTCGTGTGGAGACGGAGAAGTTCCGCCTCGGCAAATCCACCTCGCTGCTGGTCGCCCAGGCGCAGCGCGACCTCGTGTCCAGCCAGATCGATGAGATCCAGGCCGTGGTCAACTATCTGAAATCGTTCGTGGAGATCTATCGCCTCGAAGGCTCGCTCCTGGAGCGGCGGGGGATTGCCGGTCCCGGACGAGAGCCTGTAGAGTGGCCCGCCGAACCGTGATGTTTTGCGGAATGGACGCATTCGTGCTCGACAGGGATTGAATATATGAGTGTGTGGCTACCCGTTCGAATCTCGACTCTCGCAGTTCCATGTCTTGTCGCCGTGGCGGCCGGCTCGTTCTGGCTCGGCGGCTGCTCTAAACGCTCCCCGGGAGGACAGGCTCCGCGGGGCGGCGGAGGCGGCGGAGCGCCGGTGCCCGTCACGGTGGCGAGCGTCCAGCAGAAGACGACGCCCATCGCCGTTTCCAGTTTCGGCACCGTCGAGGCCTGTTCCAGCGTCGACGTCAAGGCCCAGGTGACGGGCATTCTGATGCAGGTGCACTTCACGGAAGGCCAGATGGTCAGGAAGGGCGATCTGCTCCTGTCGATCGATCCCCGCCAGCCGCAGGCCACGCTCAAGATGGTCCAGGCCAATCTCGCGAAGAACCAGGCGCAGCTCAAGAACGCCGAACGCGAGGCGGCTCGCCAGGCGGAACTCTATCAGAAGGGCTTTGCCGCCCAGGACCTCTACGACCAGACCGTCACGGCCGTCGAGACGCTGCGGGCTTCCGTCGAGGCCGACAAGGCCACCGTCGAGAACGCGGCCCTTCAACTCGACTACTGCTCGATCTGTTCGCCGGTGGACGGCTGCGTCGGCCGTCTGTACGTCCATCAGGGCAATCTGGTCAAGAGCAACGACGTCACGGTCGTGACGATCCGCCAGATCGATCCCATCTACGTCAGCTTCTGGATCGGGGAGCAGCATCTGCCGGCGATTCAGAAGCACGCGGCGGCCGGGCCCCTCGACGTCGCGGCGACTCAGGCCGGCCAGGAGGCGGACCCGATCCACGGCCGACTGACGTTCGTCGACAACACGGTGGACCCCAATCTCCGGACGATCCACCTGCGAGGCACGTTCGACAACAAGGACCGCCGACTCTGGCCCGGGCAGTACGTCCGCGTGCTGCTGACGATCGCCGAGGAGCCGAACTCGGTCTTGGTGCCGTCGCAGGCCGTGCAGACCGGGCAGACCGGTCAGTTCGTCTACGTGGTGAAATCGGACGAGACGGTCGAGACCAGGCCGGTCGCCGTCAAGCGAGAGCTCGCCAACGAGTCCGTGGTCGAAGGAGTGCAGCCGGGCGAGGAGGTCGTCACGGACGGCCAGCTCCGGCTCGTCTCCGGCGCGAAGATCCAGAGGAAGAAGTAGAGCGACGGCCACGAATGGCGAGGCAACACCCATGAACTTCACGACACTTTTCATCAATCGTCCGGTCATGACGACTCTCGTCATGCTCGCGATTCTGCTGTTCGGCGTGGCCGCGTTTTTCAAGCTCCCGATGAGCGACCTGCCGAACGTCGATTTCCCCACGATTTCCGTTTCGGGCTCGCTGCCCGGCGCCAGCCCCGAGACCATGGCGGCCGCCGTGGCCACGCCGCTGGAGCGGGAGTTCTCGACGATCGCCGGCATCGACTCGATGCTGTCGTCCAGCGCTCTGGGCAGCACGTCGATCACGCTCCAGTTCTCGCTCACAAGGAACATCGACGCCGCGGCCCAGGACGTCCAGGCGGCCATCTCCCGCGCCGTGCGGAATCTGCCGCGGGACATGCCCAGTCCGCCCACGTACCGAAAGGTCAACCCCGCCGATCAGCCGATCCTCTTTCTCGCCCTGACCGGCTCGGAGATCCCGTTGTACACGCTGAGCGAGTACGGCGAGACCTTGATGGCCCAGCGCATCTCCACCGTCAACGGCGTGGCCCAGGTCATGGTCTACGGCGGGCAGAAGTTCGCCGTCCGCGTGAAGCTCGATCCGCTGGCGCTCTCGAGCAAAGGCATCGGGCTCGACGAAGTCTCGACGGCCATCCAGAACGGAAACGTGAACATGCCGACCGGCGTTCTGTACGGCCCGCACCGGGCGTACACCGTCCTGGCCTCCGGTCAGCTCAATACCGCCGACTCCTACCGGCCCCTGATCGTGACGTACCGCAACGGCTCGCCCGTGCGGCTCAGCGACGTCGCGGACGTCACCAACAGCGTCGAAGGCGACAAGGTGGCCGCGTGGTACTTCAACGGCGTGGAGCAGGAGCGGTCGATCGTCCTGGCCATCCAGCGGCAGCCCGGCACGAACACCGTGGCCGTGGCCGAAGCGGTCAAGGATCTGCTGCCCACGTTCCGCGGCCAACTGCCCGCGTGCGTCGCCATGAACATCCTGTTCGACCGGTCCACCTCGATCCGCGAGTCCGTCACCGACGTCGAGTACACGCTGCTGCTGACGCTGTTCCTGGTCGTTCTGGTGATTTTCCTGTTCCTGCGCAACGTGTCGGCGACGATCATCCCCAGCCTGGCCCTGCCCATGGCCATCGTGGGGACGTTCACCGTGATGTATCTGCTGGATTACAGCCTCGACAACCTCTCCCTGATGGCGATGACGCTGTCTGTCGGATTCGTCGTGGACGACGCGATCGTCATGCTGGAGAACATCGTCCGCCACCTGGAGATGGGCAAGAAGCCCCTCGCGGCGGCCATCGAGGGCGCGAAGGAGGTCGGGTTCACGATCGTGAGCATGACCCTGTCCCTGGCGGCGGTGTTCATCCCGGTTCTGTTCATGGGCGGCCTGATCGGCCGGCTCTTCCGCGAGTTCGCCGTCACCATCGGCGTGGCGGTGCTGGTGTCCGGATTCATCGCGTTGACCCTGACCCCGATGCTGTCCAGCCGCTTCCTGCGGTCGTCGGCCGAGGTCCGTCATGGTCGGGCCTACGCGTTCTCCGAATGGCTGTTCCAGCTCGTGCTGCGATTCTACGAGCGAACGCTGCGGGCGGTCCTCGCCCATCGTCTCAGCGCGTTGCTCTTCTCGGTCGCGATGCTGGCCGCGACGGCCCTGTTGTTCGTACGGATCCCCAAGGGATTCCTGCCGAGCGAGGACCGCGCGCAGATCTCCGGCTCGACAGAAGCGATCGAAGGCATCTCGTACAAGTCCATGTTCGACCATCAGCAGGCGGTGGCCGCGGTTCTGCGGACCAAGCCGGAGATCGCGTCGTTCATGTCCAGCGCGGGCGCTCGCGGCAGCTCCGGCAGCAACAACGGCAACCTGATGATCCGCCTCAAGCC
>JBDKUU010000724.1:0-3806 GCA_039679525.1 Phycisphaerales bacterium
TCCACCGACAGGCGATGTACACAGAAAGCGACGCGGCGGCCCGCAAGCTCAAGATCGACGCCGCGGCCCAACGGCTGCGGGAGATCAACAGCAGCGTCCACATCGAGACGATCGGCGCTCGCTTCGATCGGCTCAACGCCGAGAGATTGGTGCAGGACGTGGACGTCGTCGTCGACGGGACGGACAACTTCGAGACTCGGTTCATCCTCAACGACTGTGCGATGAAGCTGTCCAAGCCGTGGGTGTTCGCGGGGGTTTTGGGCACGAAGGCTCAGATGATGACCGTTGTGCCGGGCAAGACGCCGTGCCTGCGGTGCCTGATGGACGCGCCGCCTGCGTGCAATGGGGGGAATTGTCATTGCGGCCCCGGCGGCGTGCTGGGCGTGGCGGTCGCCATCGCAGCCTCCTTCGAGGCGACCGAAGCCGTCAAGATCCTCTCCGGCCACATTGAGCAGATCAATCCGTATCTGCTGGTGTTCGACGTCTGGACCAACTCGATCAAGCAGATCGACGTCTCCACGCCGCGGGCCGATTGTCCCTGCTGCGTTCACAAAGACTTCGAGTATCTCGAACCGTAGACGACGATGCCCATTTACCTGGACTATAACGCCACGACGCCGGTCGATCCTCGCGTGCTCGAGGCGATGATGCCCGCATTGACAAACGCCTTCGGCAACCCGTCGAGCGAGACGCACGTCCTGGGTCGCCAGGCGAAGGACATGGTCGAGGCGGCCCGGGGGCAGGTGGCCTCATTGATTGGGGCTTCGCCCAGAGAGATCGTTTTCACATCCGGGGCCACGGAAAGCTGCAACCTGGCGATCAAAGGCGCGGCGAAGATGTATCGCGAGCGGGGCAGTCACGTCGTCGTGTCCGCCGTCGAGCACAAGGCGGTGCTCGAACCGTGCAGGCGTCTGGAGCAGGAAGGCTTCGCCGTAACCACGCTCTGGCCCGATTCTTTCGGCGGCGTCTCCGCGCAGCAGGTCAGCGAGGCCCTCGCGCCGCAGACGATCCTGGTCTGTGTGATGATGGCCAACAACGTCGTGGGCACGATCAACCCGGTGGAAGAAATCGGGCAGCTCTGCAAGAAGCGGGGCATTCTTTTCTTCTGCGACGCCACGCAGGCGGTGGGCAAGCTGGCCGTGTTCGTCGAACGAGTTCAGGCCGATCTGCTGGCTCTCTCTTCGCACAAGATCTACGGCCCCAAAGGATCGGGCGCGTTGTACGTGCGAGGCAAGAGCCCTCGCGTGAAGCTGGCTGCCCAGATCGACGGCGGCGGTCAGGAGCATTTTCGCCGCAGCGGGACGCCCAACGTCCCCGGCATTGTCGGGCTGGGGGCGGCGTGTGGATTATGCGAAGAGGAATTGGCGGGCCGGGGCGCACTATCGTCCGAGTTGCGGGATCGCCTCGAGAAGGGCTTGCTGGCGGCGTTTCCCGATTCACAAGTCCACGGCCATCCGACGCAGCGACTACCCAACACCTTGAGCATTTCGTTCAAAGGCGTCGAAGCCGCGTCGCTGCTCGCACAAATGCCGGACATCGCCGTATCGACCGGTTCGGCCTGCGAGTCCGGCGCGACAGGCGTCAACTACGTGCTTCGCGCCATGGGAGTGGGGGACAGCCTGGCCGCCGGCATGGTGCGTTTCAGTCTGGGCCGCTTCACGACACAGCAGGAGATCGATCACACCATCGAACAGGTGTGTCGCTGCGTTGCCGAGCTTCGTTCGCAACCATCGTAGGTACGGGCTGGACGACAATGTAGGGTGGGCTCTTAGCCCACGCGTTCAGAGTATCGACGCGAAGTGCCGCGTGTGCTAAGAGCCCACCCTAAGGGTTTCGAGCGAATCGCCACTCATTGCCCTCTACGCGGCTGAGTGCGAAGTCCCCTTTGAGAATCCTGCCGTTCAACTCAACGGACCAGAAGTCATCCCTGTGGTCGCGCCACTCGTAGGTTCCGGAATCGGCGATCCTCACTTTGCCGGCGCCTTTCTGGACGGGGCCTTCGTAGGTGAGGAATCGCAGCGGATGGTCGAAGATCTTCTCGGCCCGGACCTCATGCGTCGAGCAGTAGGCCGGCTCGTGTTCCAGGCGAAACGTGGCCAGAACGCCATCCTGTTCGAGCATGAGGTCCCAATGGACCCCCTCGGGCGTCGTATGTTCCTGAATGACAAACCTGTAAACCATAAATCGCAAATCCGGCCGGAATCCTTGCCAGAATCCGTGAACGAGGGTATCATAACACCGGTAGTTACACGAAGCCAGGGGAGCCGCAGCGAACGACCTGTCGCGGCGGCTGAGAAATCGCCTCGAGCGATGACCCTAAGAACCTGATCAGGTTAGAACCTGCGAAGGGAGGCTTGAGGAATCATTCAAGCACTCCTGTTCCAGGGGTGCTTTTTCTTTTTGTGGGTGAGTCGAATGAAGTCGCTGAAAGTGAACGGCGTCGAGCGGCAGTTCGCTCCGGACCGGATGCCCGGCACGCTCTCGGCGTTGCTGGACGCGCTGGGCGTGGGGACGGACGCGGTCGTCGCGGAGGTCGACGGCCGGATCGTGCGCCGCGAGGAATTTCCTCGGACCGAGGTCCGGGACGGCCAGCAAATCGAATTGATCAGATTGATGGGAGGTGGATGAACCCATGGACAAGTTGACCATCGCCGGCAGGACGTTCGATTCCCGGCTGCTCGTGGGAACCGGCAAATTTGCGTCGCCCCAGGTCATGACCAAGGCCCTGGCCGCATCGGGGGCCGAGATCGTGACTGTGGCGCTTCGCCGGGTCGATATCGACAATCCGGCCGACGACACGCTTCGGGAGATCGATCGCGAACGGTTTCTGCTGCTGCCGAACACTTCCGGCGCTCGAACCGCCGACGAAGCGGTCCGCCTGTCGCGGCTGGCCCGCGCGGCCACCGGCATCAACTGGGTCAAGCTCGAGGTGACGCCGGACCCATACTATTTGCTGCCGTGCCCGATTGAGACGCTCAAGGCCGCGGAGATCCTCGTGAAAGAGGGCTTCATCGTCTTGCCCTATATCAACGCCGATCCCATCCTCGCCAAGCGACTCCAGGACGTGGGCACGGCGACGGTGATGCCCCTGGGCAGTCCGATTGGCTCCAATCAGGGCCTCAAGACCCGCGCCTCGCTGGAGATCATCGTCGAGCAGAGCAGCGTCCCGGTCGTCGTGGACGCGGGATTGGGCCTGCCCTCGCACGTCGCGGAGGCGATGGAGATCGGAGCCGACGCGGTGCTCGTGAACACCGCGATCGCGACCGCGGGCGATCCCGTCGAGATGGCGGCGGCGTTCAAGCTGGCGGTCGAGGCGGGGCGAAGGGCGTACGTCGCCGGGCCGCGGGCCCCCGTTCGCAACGCGGAGTCTTCGAGCCCGCTGACCGGGTTTTTGAGAAACCCGTGATATGGTTGATTTTTGATGTGTGATGTTTGATCTATGAATTCACAGTCTATTCATTCCGTTCTCGCGAATCAGCATCTCGATGCAGGCCGAGGCGTGTGGACGCAGCGGCTGGCCGAGGTGACGCCGCGAGATGTCGAGGCCGCGCTGGCTTGGCGGCCCGGGTCCTATAGCCAGACGAAGCTGCTTGCGTTGCTTTCGCCGGCTGCCGAGGCATACCTCGAGCCGATGGCCGTGCTGGCGCAGCAGTTGACGATTCAACGGTTCGGCCGGGCCATGCGTCTCTACGCGCCGGTTTACCTGTCGAGCTACTGCGTCAACCGCTGCCGGTATTGCGGGTTCAACTGCGACAACAGATTCAAGAGAGCCCGCCTGACCGTGGACGAAGCGGCGGCCGAGGCTC
>JBDKUU010000725.1:0-4398 GCA_039679525.1 Phycisphaerales bacterium
ATGACGCGTCGCACCGATTGCCCATCCGCGTCCTGACGGGCGGGGCTTCGATAGTGGTTTTACGGGCTGTGGTCATGGAGGACCGCAGCCCGCTCTTTTTGTCGCGACCCCAGACACCGCCGCCCACAGACCCTCTTGATAGCCCCGCTCCGACGTGGTAGATTGCTCCCCAGGTGAAACGCAGGGAGACCCAATGATGCCCCCAGAAATCCAAGAGACCGATGGCAAGATGCCCGAGCGAACGCCCGACGACCCCACGCCCAAGGAGACCGCCGCGTCCGCCGGTTCCGCGTGCCCTCGGTGCGGCGGCCTGCCCCGTCGAAAATGGTTGGACTGGTTCGTCCTGAATCTGATGGTGTTTTTCATCTTCGGAGGCTTGGCCCCGCTCGTACTGCCGCTGTGCATGGACTGGCACCACGTGGCCGGAGCCGTGCTCCTCCTGGCATACGCGGCCTTCGTGCTGATCTCGCTGTTTGCCCTGCCTGTCACCGGGGCTGCCGCGGTGGCGGCTCAGCCGCGATGCAGTCTCTGCGGCCATCGTTTCTGGCCGACGTCGGACGCCGGGAAACGTGGAGACGAAGACCGATTCCCCGTCTGGTTCGCCCTCGCCGGCGGCGCGATCACGGTCGCCTCCGCGTTCGCGGGAATAGTCTGGATACTGACGGCCCCCGGCCAGGAGACCATGGGAGCAACGATCTTGCTCGTCCTGCGGATCGGGATCGTCACGCTCGCGATCGGCGTCGCCTCGCTGGTCCAAGCCGTCATATGGCGGACCCTTCGCACGCGTTTGACAAGCACACCGCGGCGGGCTCTCGTACTCCTGCTGCCCGCGGCGCTCGTGAGCAGCGGCTGGCTCGCTCTGGCAATTCACGACCACAGCGCCCTGACCCGCGAGTACGGCCCATCCGTTCGGGCCCCGTGGGTCCTTCAGCGGGCCCAGTTGGCCCCCCTGCCCGCCTCGGCCCACGACCTGGCCGTTCACATCTTCAGTCACATGTTCGGTTCGAAGCTGAGCCTGCGATTCGCGGCCGAGCCCAACGACATCGAGCGATTCATCGAGGACTCGCCGAGCCTGCGGGAAGCCCGGTGCCGGACGTACTCCAAGAACCGGATGAGGCTCGCGCGGCCCGGCGCCGACGGCGGCATCCGCCAGGCCGGTTATGATCACGATTATTTCCTTCCACGCATCGACGCTCCAAGGTGGTACAAGGAGGAGATCCGCGGCGCGGGCCGGCGCTACGAGATCAAGGCATGGGGAGGCGACTGGTGGGGCGAACTGATCGTCGACGACGAGCGGCACGTGGTCTACGTGTCCATTTGCCGCTAGCAAGCGTCGCGTGCAGGACAGGCACGGCTGGACAAGCGAAGCACAAATCACGTGGAATGAGAGCAGTCGCAGAGGCATGTATGAACCTGAACGGGATCGACATTTCGGAAGACCGACTCGCGGAGTTTTTGCCGTCGGTGGAGAGTCAGGGAGCTCGCCCTGTTCGGCTCGATCCTGCGCGAGGACTTCAGCCCCGATAGCGATGTCGACGTCCTTGTGAGTTTCCAGCCGGAAGCGACCTGGAGTCTCTGGGACCTCGTGGACATGCGAGATCAACTGCGAGACCTGTTCGGGCGGGAGATCGACCTCGTCGAGAAGGAAGCCTTGCGAAACCCCTTCCGCCGTCACGAGATCCTCAAGACCCACAGGGTAGTCTATGCGGCCTGAGAGCGGGGATGCCTCTTATCTGTGGGACATGCTCGACGCGGCCTGTGGCGCCGTCGGAAATCCCCTTTGACAGCTTTCAAGAATATTAGCGAACAATCTCACAACAACCCGCTCACAACTGGCTCAGCGTCTCCATACAATAGGACCCGCTGATGCCGCCTGTTCTGTTCAAACCATCTCATTGTATGGGGCTCGATCATAGATGATCTCACGTGGGTATTTGCCATGCTCAATGAAACGAACGAATGATCTGCAGGTGTCCCTTGCCAATTGGTTCATCCGGTCGCACTTGGCTGCATCGAACCACAAATCCATGAACTGAATCCCATTTGACGCCGAGAAACAGGCGACCGCCATGTCCCCGGCCGCGTTCCTGTCGGAGTACGTGAGTGCCTCGGATGGCGTACCCTTCAGCATCTGCCGCTTTGACGACCAGACGCCGCCGTATTGGGTCCACGAGAATATATCTTCCCAGTCGATCCGCTCTGCGGGCAACTTGAGGCTGATGCTACCGCGCGCCCAGCAGCCGGCGTTCCAGAACGTCTCCCATCCTCTGACCAACTCAGCCGAGAGGTTCAATACCCAAGCCGATCGCCTCTTCTCGTGTGGTGGAATGGGAATCTCAAGCTCGTAGACTCTCTTCTGATGTACGCAGATCTCGGTGGCCACGGCGACCAGCGGCTCAATCACAAGCCGGTGGGGTGGAATCCGCGAATACACGTCAGGGCGCCTCGGACACTGAAAGTACGGCATCACAAAGAAGGGACGCGCGATCATCTCAACTCCCAAACGCAACTCCATGATTGAGGACCGAACTCGTGGGTGATTGTCACCTGAGTTGTTTTCCTCTGCATTCCCGGCATTATCTGGACAAGGTCGAGGACTTGTCAAGCATAGGAGCAACCGTCCAGCGACTGGCTCGCTCCCCCTCCCCGCCGGTACCCCCAAAGCGAAAAACGCCATCAGTCTGTCCGGGGGTTCCGCTTCATTCTCAGTTCGAAGCAAGTCGATCGCGCGGAGGCGAAATCGAGGTCGAGCAGTTGCCAAGCAGGCGATTATGCGGGAGAATGCGGGATGCAGTGGCAGGTCTGAAGTCTCAACTGCCGGGCGAAGAGAGCCGGGCGTCGAGGTCTCCGACTTCACACTTCACACTTGAAACTGGGCAGGTAACGCCTTGCGGCGTCACTACGAACGGGAGGTGTCGGAATGATGAACAGTCGACGTGACTTTTTGAAACAGGCCGTGGTGGGTTCCGCGGCCGTGGCGATGCGGGCGTTTGGGGAGTCGGGGCAGGGGCAGTCGAATGCCCAGGGCAAGGCACAGACCCTGTTGCCGCGATGGCGCGGGTTCAATCTGCTCGACATGTTCACCATGCGGAGCCGGGCCGAGTTCCCCGAGGACGACTTCAAGTGGATCCGCGACTTCGGGTTCGACTTCGTGCGGTTCCCCACCGTCTATCGGCTCTGGATCGAAGACGGCGACGACTACAAAATCAAGGAGTCCATGCTGGAGAAGCTCGACCGCGGGATCGACTTGGCCGGCAAGTACGGCCTGCACGTGAGCCTGAACTTCCACCGCGGGCCGGGCTATTCGGTCAACGCGGAGTTCAAGGAGCCGCACAACCTGTGGAAGGACAAGTCCGCGCTCGACGCCTTCTGCTTCCACTGGCGGTTGATGGCCAAGCGGTACGAGGGCATCTCGAAAGACAAGCTCAGCTTCGACCTGATCAACGAGCCCCCGTCGCCGGGCCCGCAGATGAGCCGGGCCGACCACGAGCGGGTCGTCCGCACGGCGGTGGCCGCGATTCGCGAGATCAGTCCCGACCGGATCGTCGTCGCGGACGGCATGAGCTACGGCAACGATCCCGCCCCGGAGTTGGCGGACCTCGGCATCGGGCAGAGCACGCGGGCCTATCAACCGATGTTCGTCAGTCACGCGGGGGCTTCGTGGGTGAATTACAAAGATTTCCCCGAGCCGGCCTGGCCCGCCCACGGCTGGGACCGCAAGCGGCTCGAAGAGCACTACGCCAAATGGGCGGACCTGGCCCGCAAAGGCGTCGGCGTCCACTGCGGCGAAGGCGGAGCCTTCAACAAGACGCCGCACGATGTCGTGCTCGCCTGGCTGCGGGACGTGCTGGAGATCCTCACGAACCTCAACATCGGCCTGGCCCTCTGGAATTTCCGCGGCGCGTTCGGCATCATGGATTCCGACCGAACCGACGTCGAGTACGAAGACTTTCACGGCCACAAGCTCGACCGCAAGCTGCTGAGCCTCTTGCAGGAATTCGCGTAACGGATAGGACAATTCCAGCCTGGGCGGCATCGACAAGCGGAATCTTCGGAGCTTGTCGATGCCGCCCAGATAAGAGACGCGTCCGCCTGGCGCCGGATGCCGACACTGCACCCCTGAAAATATTTTTTCGCATTTTTTCATTTTTCCCTTGCAGTGTTCGACATGTGTAGTACACCTGTTATAGATGTAGCACATAGGAGATGGATCATGGCTGGGAAGAAGCATCTTGAGAAACCGAGCGTCGAGCTGACCGAGGCCGAATGGGCCATCATGCGGGCCGTATGGGAGCATCAGCCCTGCGCCGCCGGCACGATCCAGGAAGCCCTGGCCGCGAGCCGGGGCTGGGCCTACAGCACCGTCAAAACCACGATGGACCGCATGGCCCGCAAGGG
>JBDKUU010000726.1:0-2946 GCA_039679525.1 Phycisphaerales bacterium
CCCTTGCGGGCACACTACAAACGGGTCATTCGTGGCGCAGGGACTCGATTGGGTCCATGTTGGCGGCACGATAGGCCGGGTAGAGACCGAAGGTGATGCCGACGCCGGCGCTGATGCCGAAGGCCAGGATCAGCGAACTGCTCGTGATCACCGTGGGCATGTGCCCGAAGTAAGTCACCAGCAGAGGAATCGCCAGGCCCAGAAGGATGCCGAGCAATCCGCCGGCCAGGGTCAGCAGCAGGGTCTCCGAAAGAAACTGCATGATGATGTCCTTCTTGCGGGCGCCCAGGGCCCGGCGGATGCCGATCTCCCGCGTCCGTTCGCTGACGGTCGCAAGCATGATGTTCATGATGCCGATGCCGCCGACCAGCAGCGAGATGGCCGCGATCGAGCCCAGAACGATGCTGAAGATCATCTTGGTGCGTTCCGCCTCGCGGAGCAACTCCAGCGGCACGACGATCTGGTAATCGGTCTTCGCATGGAACCGCTTCAGCAGCGTCTCGAGAATCTCCTTCATCGGCAGCACGCCTTCCATCTCGGCGACCTTGACCACGATCTCCTGAAGCTCGACCTTCTCGACGTTGGGCCCGCTGCCGCCGCCGAACTGGACGGAGATCTCGCCGAAGCGGTCCTTGGCCGTGGTCAGGGGGATGTAGATGCGTCCGGCGTTGGCCCCGCCGCGGTCCTGGGCGGCAGAAGCGTCCCCGCTCATGGACGTCGCCCCGCCGCTCTGCGAGCTGACGATGCCCACGATACGGTAGTGGTCGCCGCTGACCTTGATGTCCTGCCCGAGCGCATCATCGAATCGAAACAACTCGTCGACGACGCCGGTGTCCACGACGCAGACCGCCTGTCGATAGCTAGCGTCCGTGCCGCTGAGGAATCGCCCCATCTCCAGGTGGACCGGGGCCATCTCGGGGTACCACGGCACGGTGCCGATGACTTCGGCGGTGATTTTCCGAGTACGGTACCAGGCCCGCTGCGTCAATCGGCGGACCGGGACGATCACTTCGACGTCCGGCACGCTGTTTCGGAATCGCTCCGCGTCGGCGTAGGTCAGGCCGTACTGGCGCATGCCCTGCCCCGACGACGTGTTCTCCGGATCTTCCGGAGGGGCGACGGACTTGATGATGATGTTGCGGCTGCCCAGCCGGGCGATCTGTTCGCGCGCGTGCTGGCTGGCGCCTTCGCCGATGGCCAGCATCGCGATCACCGACGAGACGCCGAACACGATGCCCAGCGTCGTCAGCGTCGATCGAAGCCGGTGCATCCACAGGCTCTTGAGCCCCAGGACGAACGTGCGTTTGAGACGGAAAAGGGACAAGCTCATAACTCAGGCTGTCTCCAAAGACACGAAGCACGAATATCGAAATCCGAAATCCGAAACAAGCACGAATGATCTAAGACCAAATGACCGAAACGCTGCGGCCCGTCGAACGCTCCGTTTCGGTCATTTGAATTTCCGTCATTTGGATTTGTTTCGGATTTACGTGGAACCATCGCTGTCTTCGATCAATTTGCTGTGATTTCCTTCACGCGTCCATCGAGGATGTGGACGACCTTCTGAGCCCGTTTGGCCACGCCGACGTCGTGCGTCACGACAATGAGCGTCTTGCCCTGCTCGTGGAGCGACAGGAGCAGCTTCAGGATCGCGGCCCCGTTCTCGGAATCGAGGTTGCCGGTGGGCTCGTCGGCCAGCAGGATCAGCGGATCGTTGGACAAGGCCCGGGCGATCGCCACCCGCTGGCGTTCGCCGCCGCTGAGCTCGGACGGATGGTGCTTGAGGCGATGGCCCATGCCGACCAAGTTCGCCAGCTCCTCGGCTCGCGCCAGGCTCTCCCGCTCGTGCCAGCCCTGATAAAAAAGCGGCACTTCGATGTTCTCCACGATGTTGAGCTGCTCGATGAGATTGAACGATTGAAAGATGAAGCCGATGCGGGCCCCGCGGATGAGGGACAGCTCATCGTCGTCCATCTGCGAGACGTCGTCGCCGCCGAGGATGTAGTGGCCCTGCGTGGGCCGGTCGAGACAGCCCAGGATGTTCAGCAGCGTGGACTTGCCGGAGCCGCTGGGGCCCATGATCGCGATGTGCTCGCCCGCTTTGATGGTCAGGTCGATGCCGCGCAGCACCTGAAGCTCGGTCGCACCGAGGCGGTAGCTCTTTCGCAACTGATCGAGCTGCAGAATGGTCGTGTCCGAGCCGGACGATGCCCGGCCGGGGGACGGACCGGCTGAAGGATGATCGATCGTCATTTGCCCGCCCCGTTCGATTTGACGCTTGCGCTCGTGGACAGCAGTTTCGGCGGACTCAGAAGCACCTCTTCGCCGACTTCCAGACCCGAGAGAATCTGAACGAACACGTCGTTGAACGCGCCCGTTTCCACCACACGGGGCCCAGGCCCGCCGGGAGTGTAGACGTAACAGACTTTCTTGCCGTCGCGGTTTGCGACCACCTGGACCGGGACGATCATCGTGTCGTGCAGTTCCTCGACGAGGATCTCGACCTTGGCGGACATGCCGGGCTTGATGAAATCGTGTGAGCCGTCGATCACCACGTGAGTCGTGTAAACCTTTACGCCGGGATCGAGCCAGCCCTGTTGCGGGTCCGGCAGCGGCGCCACGCTGTTGACCTTGGCGGGGAACGCCCGATCCGGGAACGCTTCGACTGTCACCTTCGCTGTCTGTCCGACCTTGACCTTGTCCACGGACGATTCATGCACCGCCAGCTCCACGCCCATCAGTCCGGAGTTGGGGATCGTCAGGATCTTCTGGCCCTTGTGCACGATGTCGCCGACCTCGATCGGGTCCTCGCGCCGCTGCCGCCAGTCGGCGCTGGTCCCGTAGATCACGATGCCCGGGCTCGGCGCCCGCATGATGCAGCCGCTGATCTGCCTTTGCAGCTTGGCCACGCGGGCCTCGTGCAGTTCGTACGAGGCTCTGGCGCTC
>JBDKUU010000727.1:0-1853 GCA_039679525.1 Phycisphaerales bacterium
GGCGTCAACGCCATGGGTCGATGGGACTACGGCCCCTGGTTCTGGCCGCCGTGGCCCGCCTCCATCCCGCCGGTCACGTTGCCCGACGGCACCGTTGAGCCGGGCTATCCCGACCTGTCCATGACGATGGAAACGATGTTCGACACTCCCATGGTCAACGGAACGGCCTATCCCGTCCTCACGGTGGATCCGAAGACCTATCGATTCCGCATCCTGAACGGGTCCAACGACCGCTTCTGGAACCTGCAACTGTACGTGGCCAGCTCGATCGTGGGCGGCATTCAGCTCACCAGCGGCGGCAGCGGCTACACCTCTGTTCCCACGGTCACGATCACGCCGGGCCCCGGCGACACCACCGGGCACGGCGCCACGGCTGTCGCGACGATCGATGAAGCGGCCGGCGCCGTCACCGGAATCACCCTGGTCACCGTCGGCAGCGGCTACACGGTCGATCCGCAGGTCGCCATCGCACCGCCCGCCGGCGGCACGGCCGCCACGGCGACGGCCACCGTCTACACGCAGCCCACGGAAGTCGGCATGGTGCCGGCCTGCCTGGGCGCTGCGGGTTTCCCCGTGGCGTGGACGGCGCAGACCGCCGGCATGACTCCCGACATCCTCGATAGTCGGCCTGGCGGTGTGCCGGACCCTGCGACGATTGGACCGGCGATGATCCAGATCGGCACCGAGGGCGGCTTCCTGCCCGCGCCGGTGGTCTGGAACAACACGCCCGTCGGTTTCGACAGGGACGTTCGGAGCATCACGGTCCTCAACGTCAAGGAGCATAACCTGCTTCTGGGTTGCGCCGAGCGGGCGGACGTCCTGATCGACTTCTCCGCCTTCCGGGGCAAGACGATCATTCTGTACAACGACTCGCCCGCGCCCTTCCCGGCGCCCGACGTGCGGCTCGACTACTACACCAGCCATCCCGATTACCGCGACATCGGCGGCGACTCGCCCACCTATCCGGGCTATGGTCCGAACACGCGAACGATCATGAAGTTCGTCGTGCGGGACGTGAATGCGGCGCCGGCGTACGATCTGAACGCGCTGAAGGCGGCGTTTGCTTCGACGAACGCCGCGCCCGGCGTCTTCGCCAGATCGCAGGATCCGATCCTCGTGCCACAGACTGGATACGACTCAGCCTACGCGGCCACGTTCCCCTCGGGCACGACGGCTTACGAGCGGATTCAGAGCACCTCGCTGACGTTCAACCCGCTGGATCTGACGCAGCCCAGCAAGCTCAGCCCGACGTCGCTCACCATCGTCAACCATCCGAAGGCCATCGCCGAGGAATTTGAGAACAGCTACGGTCGCATGCAGGGCTACCTCGGGGTCGAGCTGCCGTTCACCAACGGTCAGAACCAGACGACGATCTGGTACGACTACATGGATCCGCCGAGCGAATTCGTGGATGACTCCGTCTCGATCGCCCCGGTGGCCGCCGCCGGCAACGACGGCACGCAACTGTGGAAGATCACGCACAACGGCGTGGACACCCATCCGGTGCACTTCCACCTGTTCAACGTGCAGCTCATCAACCGCGTGGACTGGGCGGGCGTCGTCAAGCCGCCCGAGGACAATGAGCTCGGCTGGAAAGAGACGGTCCGCATGAACCCGCTGGAGGACTGCATCGTGGCCCTGCGGCCGGCGTCTCCCAAGTCGCCGTTCGGCGTGCCCGACAGCGTCCGTTACCTGGATCCGACCATGCCTCCCGGCTGGGCCGGCTTCAAGAACGTCGATCCGCTCACGGGCAACCCGGTGACCATCACCAACGAGATTCGCAACTTCGGCTGGGAGTACATGTGGCATTGCCATATCCTCAGTCACGAGGAGATGGACATGATGCGGCCGAT
>JBDKUU010000728.1:0-3079 GCA_039679525.1 Phycisphaerales bacterium
AGAACGCCCGCGAAAAAGACAAGGTGGTCGTGGAGATCCTCTCCTATCCGAGCGAGAGGTATCTGGCTCGCGGCGTGATCGTCGAGGTTCTCGGCCGGGCAGGGCAGTACGACGCGGAAATCGAGTCGGTCATGCATCAATTCCACCTGCCTCGGGAATTCGAGGACGAGTGCCTGGAGCAGGCGAGGACCGCGGCGTTGGGCTTCGAACCCGAGAAGACCGACGGCCGGGAGGACATCAGCGACAAGGTGGTCGTCACGATCGATCCGCCGGACGCGAAGGATTTCGACGACGCCATCAGCCTCGAAACCGATCCGCAGGGCAACTGGGTGCTCGGCGTCCACATCGCGGACGTCAGCCACTTCATCGCCAAGGGCTCGCCCCTGGATGAGGAGGCCAAGGAGCGGGGCAACAGCATCTACCTGCCGGGCAGGGTGATCCCCATGCTGCCCGAAGTCCTGAGCAACGGCATTTGCAGCCTCCAGCCCCAGCAGCGTCGCTTCACCAAAAGCGCCTACATCACATACGACGCGAAGGGCAACATCCTGTCCCGGCGGTTCGCCAACAGCGTCATCCGCTCGACCGCGAGGCTGACCTATCTGGAGGCCGACGGCATCCTCAAAGGCCGCACGAAAGGGGCCAAACGCGAGGTGATCGACCTGCTGCGGAACATGGAGGCCTTGAGCCGGCGGATTGAGGCCCGGCGGACCGCGAACGGCATGATCCACCTGGATCTGCCCGAGCCGCACCTGATTCTCGACGAAGCGGGCCGCGTGGTCGACGCCGAGCCGGCCGAGAACAGCTACCCGCACACGATCATCGAGATGTTCATGGTCGAGGCCAACGACGCGGTCGCCTCCCTCCTGGACCGCCAGAACGTGTCGTTCATGCGGCGCATTCACCCCGATCCGGACATCCTGAGCCTCAAGAATATGGCCCGGCTGCTGCGGTCCATCGGGATCCCGATTCCCAAGACTCCCGACCGCACGGCGATTCAGGGCGTCCTGAACTACGTCAAGGACTCCGAGCGGTCGCTGGCGGTGAATCTGATCGTGCTGCGGAGTCTGGAACGGGCCATCTACGCCCCGACGAATATCGGGCATTACGCCCTGGCCTCGACGCATTACTGCCACTTCACCAGTCCGATCCGTCGATATGCGGATCTGCTCGTCCATCGCGCGTTGGAGCTGTATCTCGAAGGTCGCGTGGACATCGCGAAGCAGGAGGCCGCGGGCGAGGACCTGTTCTCGATCGGCAAGCACATCACCTTCACCGAGGAGCGGGCCGACGACGCCGAGCGGGAGCTGACCAGCGTTCTGATTCTCCAGATGCTCAGCAAGCGGATCGGCGACGAGATGGAGTGCGTCGTCACCGGCCTGACGAACTTCGGCGTGTTCGTGCAGTCGCAGAAGTTCGGGATCGAGGGCCTGATCAAGCTCGAAGACCTGGGCCCCGACGAGTGGCGGTTCAACAAGGTCTCGCAGTGCGTCATGGGCGAGCGGTCGGGCCAGACGATCCAACTGGGCCAGCCGATGCGGGTGAACATCGTCGCGGTGAACGTCCCGGCGAGGCAGTTGAACGTGGCTCCGGTCGAGCCGCTCGGCCAGGGCCGCGAGCCGCCCGAAACAAAGAAACGGAAGAAAGCTCGCGCCGAGCGAAAGCCCCGGGTCGAACGCACGACCAGGAAACCCAACAGGCCCAAGAAGAAGCGGAGAAAGTGACTCAGGCGGCGTTCGGGAGCCTGTCAATTCTGCGGCGGGGAGGGGGCGTTCTCGAACTTCTTTTCTACGACAGACGTAAAAACAGGCATGCCGTTGGTTGTGGTTCCGAAGGCCATAGGGGAAGAGGAAGCGGCGTACTGTGGTTTCTTGTCATCGGTTTGGGCTTCTGCCATACTGACCCGGAAAGCGTCGTCGCACGGATCGCGTGCGGATTCGAATGGATAGAAAGAGAAAGCAGATCGAATGGCTTTTGAAAAGGTAAGCAAGGCTCTCATCAAGATCTTCGGCTCGCGAAACGAGCGTCTGGTCAAGGGGTATATGGCGGTCGCCCGTCAGGCCGCGGCGTTCGAAGAGCAGATGAAGCAGCTCAGCGACGAGGCGCTGCGGGCCAAGACGGCGGAGTTCAAGGCCGCCATCGCCGGCGGCAAACGGGCCGAGGATCTTCTGCCCGAGGCGTTCGCGACCGTTCGCGAGGCGGCTCGGCGGACCGTCGATATGCGGCATTTCGACGTCCAGCTCATCGGCGGCAACGTCCTGTACAACGGTCGGATCGCCGAAATGGCCACCGGCGAGGGCAAAACGCTCGTCGCCACGCTGGCGGTGTATCTCGTTCACCTCACCGGACGGCACGTCCACCTGGTGACCGTGAACGATTACCTGGCCAAGCGAGACGCCGAATGGATGGGGCCGATCTACAACGCGCTGGGCTTGACCGTCGGCGCGATCCAGTCGGACATGGACACCGCCGGCGAGGAACGCAAGGCCCAATACCAGGCCGACGTCACGTATGGCACGAACAACGAGTTCGGCTTCGACTATCTCCGCGACAACATGAAGATCTCGCTCGAGCAGATGGTGCAGAGCTCGCTGGAGTACGCGATCGTCGACGAGGTGGACTCGATTCTGATCGACGAGGCCCGAACGCCGCTGATCATCTCGGGCCCGGCGCACGACGACGTGAGCCGCTACAAGAAGGCCGATCAGGTCACCCGGCAGTTGATCGGCCGCCAGAGCGAGTACGACCGCATCAAGAAACAGATCGACACCGCTGAGCGTCAGATCGCCAACGCGCAGGGCGAGATCGGCGACGCCAAGAAAGAGAAAGATCACACGCGGATCGAGAAGGCCGAGAAGGTGATCGAGAAGGCCCACGAGGAGATCGACGCCGCCAAGGCGAAGCTGGAGCGGGCGACGCAATATTACGAGGTCGAGTACGACCGCAAGTCCGTGCACCTGACGCACGAGGGGATCGGGGCCGCGCAGGAGATCGCCGGGATCGGCTCGTTCTTCACCGGCTCGAACATGGAGTGGCCGCACCTGCTGGAGCAGAGCCTGCGGGCCCACGTCGTCTACGAGCG
>JBDKUU010000729.1:0-2231 GCA_039679525.1 Phycisphaerales bacterium
GGCCGAGGACCGGCTCGACAGGGATGTAGTCGCCGCCGAAGGTGAGGATCTTGTTGGCCGGGATCGTGACGAGGCACTTTTTCAGAAAGTCCTTGGCCGCCACCGGGTTGATGATCCAGGACCAGCACATGTCGACGTAGGCGTTCGAGTAGTGCTTGGCCGCCGCGATCAGGTCCTCGTAGTGCGGGTAGCAAATGTGCATGAAGACGAACCGAGTCTCGGGCGACCGGCGGCACAGGTCCGTCACCGAGCCGGCGTTGTGCAGCAGCCGTTCGAGCGGCATGCCGTTCTGGCCCGCGTAGTAACCCGTATGAAGCTTGACCGGCAGCTTGTGCTTCGTCGCCGTGTTCACCGCCTGCCAGAAGAGGTGGTCTTCTAGAGCCTTTCGCTCGTCGCCCGTCAGGGGCTCGTTGGCGAGACGCTTCTTGAAGACGCCCTCGGCCTTCTCCGCGGGGACCTGCTCGTAGTCGATGTCCCGGCTGTAGGCGTTCTGCGACTTCACCGCGACAGCGTACCTGCCGTACTTCTCGAACCACCAGTCGATCACGCGATGCCAATCCGCCAGGTCGCGGACCTCGATCCCGGCCGGCCTGCCGACGTCGTTGAAGCTCGGGCCCGAGAACATCCCGACGATGCTGATGTCCTGCATCAACAGCGAAGGCATGTCCGACTCGCCGAACGTCTTGCCCAGGTAGTTCACCTGGCACGACTCGATCTTGGCCAAATCGCACAGGATCCGCCGATAGAAGCCCGCCCGCCGGGTCTGCTCGTAGCCCTCCTGCACCTTCTTGACGGTCGCAGCCGACAGGTCGTCGACGTCGTACAGCCGCCGCACGGCGATCCGCACCGCCTGGCCGTAGCCGGTGTTCTTCACCGCGGGCCAGTACGGCTCAACCAGTTTCCATTTGTCCATGGGGTTGGTCTCGGCCGAGAAGAATCGTCCGTACGTCTCGCCCGACATCCCCGCCACGACCAGGTCGGAATCGAGATAGTGGCTCAGCAGCAGGCTCCAGTCGTCGGCCTTGACTCGTCCGTTGGCCGTGCCCGAGAGCCGCTCCTTCTCCTCGATCAGGTGCTCGTGCGTATCGATCAGCGGCGTCGCAAACACCTTCTCGACAATCGCACGATTCATCCGCCCGCTCGCAGTGACGCCGTGAGGCGTTTCTTCGGACGCCCGCGCTGTCGTCCCGCCGACCGATCCGAACGCCGCCGCGGCCCCGAACGCGCCAAGTCCCTGAAGTGTGTCCCGTCTCGAAATCGGAGTCCTCTCTGCCATACGCTATCCTCCCGAATTCCGTCCCCGGCCCGCCGGAAAAGGCAGGTCCCGAGGACAGGTGCCCCCACGATACCGAATCGCGGCGCAGGACGCAATGCCATCCCGTTCGTAGTGGGCCCGTCAGGGCATATCGGGGGCAGTTTGAAGTTTGAAGTGTCAAGTTGGAAGCAAGAGAACCGGACGCGAGATTTTCGCCTTTCCGACTTCAAATTTGAAACTTGACACTTCCCAAGATAACGCCTCACGGCGTCACTACAAACGAAGAGCCTGCCGGGTTGCATGAATCCTCGCGATCTGCTATGCTGCTGCCCGAATCGATGAGCAGGTCGCACCTTCCTGCGGTTGGAGCGGTCGGCGGGCTTGAATCAATGAACGGGAGGACTTCCGATGAACAAAAGCGTCTTTGTATTGCCGATCTCCATTCTCATTCTGGCGATGCTCGCCGGCGGCGCGTCCGCGGGCCAGGCCCAGGACAATTGGCCCACGTGGCGCGGGCCCCTGGCCTCTGGCGTCGCGCCGACGGGCAACCCTCCGCTTGTCTGGAGCGAGACGCAGAACATCCGCTGGAAGGCCCCGATCCCCGGCAAAGGCACCTCCAGCCCGATCGTCTGGGACGATAAGATTTTCTTCCTGACCGCCATCGAGACCGATCGCGTGGGCGAGCCGCCGGCCGTCGCCAAAACCGACGCGAACGCCCCGGCCCCCTTCCACGGCGGCAAAACCCCCAAGAACGTATACAAATTCGACCTGGTCTGCCTGGACCGCGCGACGGGCAAAGTCCTCTGGGAGCAGACCACCCGCGAGGAAGTCCCGCACGAGGCGCACCACCCCGATCACGGCTACGCCTCCTACTCCCCCGTCACCGACGGCAAGCTCCTCTGGGCCTCCTTCGGCTCCCGCGGCGTCCACTGCTACGACCTCGACGGCAACCACAAATGGAGCCGCGATCTCGGCC
>JBDKUU010000730.1:0-5923 GCA_039679525.1 Phycisphaerales bacterium
TGGGCCGGCAGCAAGTTCGGCACGCCGGAGATGATCGAGCTGGTCGCCGAGCGCATCCGGCCCCGGATGCCCCGCAACGTTCAGCTCGGCATCGAGCTTCACTACGACGCGGAAGTCGATGACAAGAACGCCGCGGCCGTGGCCGACGCGCTGGTGAGCAACAAGCTGGCGCTGGCGATGATCACGCCCGGCGCGCACTCGCACTTCGCTTACGGCGGCATCTGCTCGATGGACCGCGCGGAGCGAAAGGCGGCGGAAGAGCTCGGCAGCCGCACCGTCGATCTGGCTTACGGCGTTCTTCGCAAGGCGTGGGACGCCAGCAAGCCGCCGGCCTTCGTCATCTGGAACGGCTCGTTCGGCTACGACGTCGCGACGATCGCGATCAAGCAGATGTACCAGAACCTCAAGGAGAGCGTCGCCGGCCTGTGCAAGTACGAGGCCAAAAAGGGCGGCCAGCTCCGCATCGCGTTCGAGCCCAAGCCCAACGAGGGACATCCCGCGATGCTGATCCCGACCGTCGCCAGCGCGATCGTGTTCTGGCGCAAGGTCGCAGAGGAGTTCGGCGTCGACATCACGAACAAGGGCGTCAACAAGGAATTCGGTCACTCCGAGATGATCGGCCTCGACCACATCTACGACACGGTCGAAGAGATCGACAACGGCATGCTCGTGCACATGCACCTCAACAGCCAGGGCTACAACGACGGGATCATCCTGGGCGGCCCGGGCAAGTTCGACATCGACCACGGCGCGAGAGTCAACGGCATGAACGTCGCCATCGCCGGCCTGATCCAGGCCGCCGGCTACGACCGCTGGAAGGGCCACGACATGCAGCCCCGCGCGTACGACAACACGGAGCAGGCGATCGATCGCGTGATCCGCAGCGTCCTGAGCTGGGAGGCCTGTGAGCAGGCGGCCCGGGAGCTCAAGACCCGCGATCTGCTCAAGGCCATGGGCGAGCGGAAGACCGCGGTGGCCGAGGACATGATGCGCGCCGCCGTCGTCGACGCCCAGAAGTACTTCGACGAAATGTACAAAGGCTAAGAATAGGACATAGGACCTATGGGACCGATAGGACTCATGGGTCCCGATTGAGTGAGTGCCCATGATTCGACGGCATTCGACTCGCAGAGAGATTTTGAAGCTGTTCGGCGCAGGGGTCCTTCTCGGACCCCTGCGCGGCTGCTTCGGCACCGCCCGCGCCTACACCAAGCCCCGCCCCACCGATCGAAGTCGGACGCCCCCCATACGTCCCATCAGTCCTATAGGTCCCATTCAACAGCACGTTCCAGTTCGCTGAGGGAGAAAAATCATGGGCTCAGTCCCCGCCCCCGCCCCCGCCCCCGCTTCTCGTCTGGCGTTCATCGACAACCTGCGGACCCTGATCATCGTCCTGGTCATCCTGGTCCATCTCTCGATCACCTATGGCGGCGAGGGCAACTGGTACTATAAGGAAGTCGCCAAGCCCGACCTGGCCAGCGGCATGGTCCTGACCTTCCACAACGCGACCTGCCAATCGTTCTTCATGGGCTGCATGTTCCTGCTCTCGGGCTACTTCACGCCGGCCTCGTTCGACCGCAAAGGGCCCAGGAAGTTCTTCCTCGACCGCGTGGTGCGGCTGGGCGTCCCGATGCTCATCTACGATCTCGTCATCCATCCGTTCCTGATCTACTGGCTTGCACGCTATGGCGTGTACAAGCTTTCCTTCGGGCAGTGGGCGGCCTCGTACTACACCTCGTTCCATCCGGGCCGAGGGCCCTTGTGGTTCGTCGAAGCACTGCTCCTGTTCAGCCTCGCGTACCTGATCTGGCGATTGGCGAGCAGCAGATCCGGACCGCAATTCGTCCCGGACAGTCGGGCGCCGAGCGGGCGTGCTCTCGTCGTCCTGGCTGTGCTTCTGGGCGTTGCGTCCTTTCTCGTGAGACAGTGGCGGCCCGTCGGCTGGTGCTACGAGCCGCTGAACTTTCAGCTCCCCTTCTTCCCTCAGTACGTCGTGATGTTCATCCTGGGCATCCAGGCCTATCGCCGGCAGTGGTTGACCCGGCTCTCGACGGCGCTGGGTTGGAGATCGCTGATCCTGGCTGCGACTTTCCTGTTCGTCTTGTTCCCCTTGTTTACCCTGCTGGGCGGCGCGGCCGACGGCGAGATATCGGAGTTTCTGGGCGGCCTTCACTGGCAGGCCCTGGCCATGGCCCTGTGGGAACAATCCATGGGCGTGCTGCTGATGGTTGGATTGCTGGTGCTGTTCCGGGAGCGGCTCAACACGCACAACCGCCTGAGCCGGGCGGCCTCCGCCAATTCCTTCGCGACGTACGTCCTCCACACGCCGGTGCTGATCGTCCTGACGCTGATGGTCCGCGAGGTTCATCTGTATCCGCTGCTGAAGTTCGCGGTGGTCGGGGCTGTCGTGGTCCCCGCGTGTTTCCTGGCGGCCGGCCTGATCCGGCGGGCGCCGGGCGTCCAGCGAATCCTGTGACGGGCCTGTCCCGAGGGGATCGCGGATCAGAACCTCCGGATCCAGATCCGTCTCTTGCGAAAGTCCAGGACCACGGTGGTCGCCTTGAAGTAGTCGAGGCTCAGGCTCCCATCGAGCCCCTCCAGAAAGAGACTGTCCGGCGCCAACACGTTCGCGCTGCGGGCTTTGAGAACCAGCGATCCCACGCGCAACTCGGGAACGGTCACGCGGCGACAGGAAAGCCAGCCGAACTGGTACGACGCATATCTTGCGGCGGAGCCCGCAGCGCCTCCGAGATCCCGCCAGACGCTGTCGTGCAGAACCAGTCCCGGCCGGGCGCCGCCGGTGTCGAACTCGACGTGGACCGTGTGCTCTGCGATCTGAACATCGACCATCATGCGGATGACGCCGTCCGTCTCCTCCAGGACGAACGGCAGCGAAACCCACTGCGGCGAGTCCTTCGGGTCGAACGCGTCGTAGAGGCCGAAGACCGCTTCGCGCCGGGCGTTGTCGAACTGGACGTACGAGAAGACGCGAAGGAACCGCAGTCCGATGAGCACGGTCCGGTCGCGATAGACCGGCTGGCCCAGCACTCGAAACTGCCATTGCCTCTGTTCGTACCAGCACAGGGGATTGGCTACGGCGACCGGCCCGATCCGCAGGCTGGGGACTTCGCATACTCCCAGCGAGCACCCCGTTTGAGGATGCACCCCCAGGGGAAAGACGGCCAGGTCGCAGTCCCGCACGACAGCGTCATTGACGTAGAGATCGCCGGGATACCCGGTGTCGATCAGGGCCCAATACCGATGCTTGTCATCCAGTTGAATCCGCGTGGCGACCTTGCTGGACAGGTCGAAGCTGAGATTCCGGTATTTCATCGTGAACGTTCGTTCGCCGCGGAGGTTCGGCCTGACCACCACGTCTTTCCACTGGATCGTCCGCTCCGATTCCATCAGTCCCGTTTCGGGATCGCGCTGCTGAGTCTCGATGACGAAGAACGGACCATCGTTGGGATCGATGCGCCGGACGGTCGAGTCGCCGGAGAACGCCGGCATGTTGACCGGCCCCAGGCTGCAGCCGCACGCGAGACAGAAATACGCCGCGATCGCCAGCAGACCCTGCACGCAAATCCCCCGCATATCCTCTCCTTCCGTGGCCCGAACGGCGATGTCGTCGACACGGCCATGCAGGACCAGATGCTCCATTCCCCCATGCAACGAATTGTCCGGCGTTTGCGTTACAGGATCAACATGGCGTCGCCGTAGGAGTAGAACCGATACCGTTCCGCGACAGCATGGCGATAGGCGGCCAGCATCGGCTCCAGGCCCGCGAACGCGCCGACCAACGCCAGCAGCGTCGACCGCGGCAAGTGAAAGTTCGTGATCATGACATCGACGGCCTTGAATCGGTAGCCCGGCGTGATGAACAGATTCGTCATGCCTTCGTGGGCGTGCAGGATGGGCTTGGGCCCATGCGGACAATCCGACGAATCGACCCCGGCGACCGTCTCCAGCACCCGCGTGGCGGTCGTTCCCACGGCGACGACCCGCCCGCCGGCCGCATGGACGTCGTTGATGATCCCCGCGTTGGCGGCGTCGATGCGATACCATTCGTGATGGATCTCGTGATCCTCGACGTTGTCGACGCTGATCGGTTTGAAGGTGCCCGCCCCGACGTGCAGCGTTACCCGGGCCGTGCGGACGCCCGATTCGCTCAGCCGGCCCAGCAATTCCTCTGTGAAGTGCAGGCCCGCGGTCGGCGCGGCCACTGCCCCGCTCTGGCGGGCGTACACCGTCTGATACCGCTTCCGGTCGGCCTCCGCCTTTGACCAGTCGTGGTCTCGATGGATATAGGGCGGCAACGGCGGGAAGCCGATCTCGTTCAGCGCCGTCTCTGCGGCGGCCTTGTTGTCCAATTCAAGCAAACACATGCCACCATCTTGTCGTTCAATCACCCTGGCCGTGCAATAATCATTCTGGCGGCCGTCAATAATGTGAATCCTCTCTTGCGGCTTGAGCTTGCGGGCGCCTTTGAGCATGATCCGCCAGACGCCGGGGGCTGTGGTTTCGGAGAGAAACAAGGCTTCGAGGCCGCCGCCGGTCGCCCGCCGGGCAAAGAACCTCGCGGGAAGAACTTTCGTATCATTCAGAACGAGGCAGTCGCCGGGCTGGAGGTAGTCGCCGATGCGATCGAACCGGCTGTCCGTGAGGCTGCCCGAGGCCCGATCCATGACCAAGAGCCGTGATTGACTGCGAACTTCAGCCGGATCTTGGGCGATTAACTCGGACGGTAACGTATAATCAAGCTCAATCGTCTTCATGGCGACAGATTATCAGACCTCAAGAATGAGAACAAAAGATTTCCCGCCCAATAATAGCCCATTCACGTCGATTATGACGATCGCAGCGAGTTTTCTCGCAAGCTCTGCCGCCGGGGCGGCGATAACCCCGGTGCAACCTGGATGTTTCGAATGATTACCGCGTATTTCGCAGGGCCAAAGCCGTGAGCTCGCAAGGACAGTTCGAACAACTCGTAACGTCGATCGCCGCCCTGGGCAGGGATGAACTCAAGAGGCGGATCAAGGATTTCCGGGGCCGGTTCAAGCTGGACTTCTCAGATGACTACCTCGACAACATCAGCCTGGACCGGCTTCGGCATATTCTGCTCGCGGCCCTGATCAACGGGAAGGCCCGCTGACCCGCGCATAGAAAAGGTCCCCATCCAAGAGCCTCGAATGGGAACCCGAATTCACACCGTCGAATCGCGAGGTCGCCCCTCGCATCATCCCATCACCAGTCCCGATGAGCGTTGACGAGCAGGTTCGGCAATATGTAGGGTGGGGCTTGCCCCGCCGCAGCCTCCGACCAATCGCCAAAGATATCAGCCGTTACAGCACGCCCTTTTTCAGGATGACGTTGGCATAGAGGGCCTTCTCACTGGTCGCGACGACCGCGTAGGCCTTCTTCGCTCGCTCGTAGAAGGCGAACCGCTCGACGAACTCGAAGTCGGAGAACCGCTCGCCGCTGTTTCGCACGATCGTACGATAGGTCTCCCAGATCGTGGGCTTGGTCTTGTCGCCGGGGACGACGGCCATCAGGCCCACCGGTTTCTCGACGTAAATATCGAGCGGAAAGAACTTTAAGACCGCTTCGAGCAGTTCCGGCACGCCGTGACCGTCGCAGCGAACCAGCCTCTGGGCGACCGACGCGGCGGGGAAGTTCCCGTCGGCCAGGACGATTTCATCGCCGTGCCCCATCTCCATCAGGATCTTCAACAGCTCGGGCGACAGGATCGGCGGAACGTTCTTGAGCATAAGCATCACCTTTCAAAGAGGAATGGCCCTCCAAGTAGCCCGCCGGCGTCCCCCTGTCAAGCCCGCAATCGGAATAATCACCCGCTCCCCCAGCAGGGCCTTCGGCCACCATGCAAAAAAGGGGACATTCTACTTTTTCTCTGAAGAACCCCGAC